>CAUJKI010000278.1 GCA_963205015.1 Pseudomonadota bacterium | reverse complement strand
CAGGCAACCGCTTCTTCGTCTCGGTCATGACCTCGTTGCGCGATCACATCGCGTTCGGGATGAACCTTGCGCGAGACCTGTCGCGGGTACAGCCTGCTGCGCGGCTGAAGGCGGCGCGAGAAGAGCATCGCAAGGTGTTCGAAGCGATCCGTGCGCGCGATCCCGACCGCGCACACGAGGCCATGTGGGTCCATGTGGAGCGGGCACGCTTGCGCATATTCGATGGGGATGACTGATCCCTTGGATCATTGTGGACGCGCCAGCATACTCGGCCTTGATGGCGGTCTTGCAGCCAGCTGCGATCGCTGCGCTGAGTTGAATGATGGCGCCGACGAGTACGAGACGGCGCGACAACTGGGAGGGATACACCATGGCTATCGAGAAGAGATCGTTAGGACGAACGGCGCTGAACGTCACGACGCTCGGCTTTGGTGGCGCGCCGCTGGGAGGCTTTCGCATCAATGTGAGTGAGCGCCAGGGTGTGGATACGGTGCTCGCCGCCTATGCGAATGGCGTGCGCTACTTCGATACGGCGCCGTACTACGGCTATGGCCGCAGCGAGCTCATATTCGGTCAGGCGCTCCGCACGCTCGACCGTGGCAGCTTTGTGCTTTCCAGCAAGGTCGGCCGTTGGATGTCGCCGAAGGCCGACAATGAAGACGTTCCGGGTTGGCGAAAGGGCGGTCTTTCGTGTGCGCAGAACTTTGACTACAGCCGCGATGGCACGTTGCGCTCGCTCGAGCAGACGCTGTTGAGGTTGGGATTGAACCGTATCGATATCGCAATCATCCACGATGTCGACGTGTGGACGCACGGAACGCAGGAAGCGGCGGACGAGCGCTTCAAAGAGGCCATGGCAGGTTGCTTTCCGGCACTTGCAGAACTCCGCAGAGCCGGCGTCATCGGAGCGATCGGTGTCGGCCTCAACGAGAGTGCGATGTCGCTACGGTTCGTGCGCGAAGCCGATCTCGACTGCGTCATGCTGGCGGGACGCTATACCCTGCTCGAACAAGGTGCGCTCGGTGATCTCCTGCCAGCGTGTGAACAAAAGGGGGTCTCGATCCTGACCGCGGGTCCGTTCAATTCCGGCATCCTAGCCACGGGCGCTGTGCCGGGCGCGACGTACAATTACCAGCCCGCTCCCGCGCCAGTCATGGAGCGCGTACGCCGCCTCGAAGCCGTTTGCCAGCGCCACAACGTCGAGTTGGCGGCGGCGGCGCTGCAGTTTCCGCTCGCCCACCCGAGCGTCGTCTCCATGGTCGCCGGCGGCATAAGCGCGGACGAGGTGGGGCAGAACGCAGCGCGCATGTCGGTGCGCATTCCTTCCGCTTTCTGGGCCGACTTGAAGGAACAAGGACTGATCGATGCTGCGGCGCCGGTTCCGACTGGCGCTCCGCGAGCCTGAGTGCATCTATTGGGTGTATGCTGCTCCAGCGTCAGCTCGACGTTGTCGAGGTTACGATAGTCTAGAGCATCTCTCCCGAGTGTGCCTCCAGATGTGCCCCGAGGGCATTTGAGAACCGTTCATAGGAAGGAGACGATGCGATAAGTCGTTGATGTAGCTTTGGTACCGCCTCGTGGGCTCGAACCACGGACCCCAGATCCACACGCACCGTAGCAATTTAGCGGTAGCCCGGTTGCCAATTGGTAGCCCAGGCATTTGAGCGGGGGCTCTGATGGCAACAGCAAATATCACCAAGGCGCGCGTGGACCGGATGGCCGACGGTGACGCGCTTTGGGATAACGAGGTCCGCGGTTTTGGCGTGCGCCGCCGTCGCCGCGACACGAGCTACGTGCTGAAGTACCGCGCTAATAGGCGGCAGCGCTTCGTCACGATTGGGAAGCACGGGGCGCCTTGGACGCCAGAGACCGCCCGCCGTGAGGCACAACGACTGCTTGGCGCTATCCGCAACGGCAACGACCCGGCGGTGAAGCGGGATAAGCTGAAGCGCGAGGCTAGCGTTGGCGATGTCCTAGATCGGTATCTCCGGGATCATGTGGCGGCTCACAACAAGCCAACCACGCAGGCTGAGGCCAAACGCCATGTTGAGACCGTCCTCAAGCCGGCATTCGGCAAGCTCAAGATCAGCGAGCTGACGCGCGCCGAGATCAAGACGTGGCATTCCAAGTTCAGCGATCGCCCTTATGAGGGTAATCGCTCGCTGGCCTATCTGCGCAAGGCGCTCGCACTCGCCATGAATGAGTGGGAGCTGCGCACGGACAACCCAGCGCTGGGCGTGAAGTCCTTCCCTGAGGTCCGGCGCGAACGGTTCTTCAGCGATGCAGAGCTTCAGCAGATCGGTAAGGCACTCGCCGAGCTCGAGGCCGAAGGCGAGACGCATCCTGGCGTCGTGCGGGTGATCCGCCTGCTGGCACTAACCGGAATGCGATTGAGCGAGGTAGTGGGCCTGCGCTGGGAGTGGGTCCATTTCGACGCGAAATGCGTCCACCTTCCAGAAGCGAAAGCCGGCGCCAGATCGGTGCCTCTCGGCGATGTGGCGCTAACCTATCTGAAAGAGCTCACGCGGATCTCCGAGTTTGTGTGCTTCAACGTGCGAGACGAGAAGAAGCTCGTTGGCCACAATGGCGGGCCGCCACTCGATGATCCTGCTGCCGGCAAAGGCAAGCCGAAGCCCGCCACACCGATCAGCTTGAAATCCGTTAAGCGGTTCTGGCCCATCATGCGAGACCGCGCCAAGCTGACGAACGCCAGAATGCACGACTTCCGGCACACGGTCGGCACGTTCGCGGCGGCGACAGGTGCGAACGGCTTCGTGGTGCGCGACGTTGTGGGCCCCCGGTCTATGTTCTCCACAGTGGGATACGTGGCGCGCGTGGTTGACCCCTTCCAGAACACGGCCTATATAGTCGCGAACTGGATTTCAGCGGCTATGAACGGCACGCTCAGCGATC
>CAUJKI010000277.1 GCA_963205015.1 Pseudomonadota bacterium | reverse complement strand
AGCTCGGCTTCGAGCTCCGGGAGCACCTGGAAGAGGTCGCCGACGAGACCGTAGTCGGCCACCTGGAAGATCGGCGCTTCCGCGTCCTTGTTGATCGCAACGATGATCTTGCTGTCCTTCATGCCGGCGAGATGCTGAATGGCCCCCGAGATGCCGACCGCGACGTAGAGCTCAGGTGCAACAACCTTCCCAGTCTGGCCGACCTGGAAGTCGTTCGGCACGAAGCCGGCGTCGACCGCCGCGCGCGAGGCGCCCATGGCCGCGCCGAGCTTGTCGGCGACCGGCTCGATGTACTTCTTGAAGTTCTCGCCCGACTGCATGCCGCGCCCGCCCGAGATGACGATCCGCGCCGAGGTGAGCTCGGGCCGGTCGGACTTGGAGAGCTCCGCCTTGTCGAAGGTCGAGATGCCCGCCGCAGCCGGTGCGGCGATCTTCTCGATCGCAGCCGAGCCACCCTCGCCGACAGCCTGGAAGGACGCCGTGCGCACGGTGATGACCTTCTTCGCCTCGCCCGACTGCACGGTCTGGATGGCGTTGCCGGCATAGATCGGCCGCTCGAAGGTGTCGGGCGACACCACCTTGATCACGTCCGAGAGCTGCATGACGTCGAGCAGGGCCGCGACGCGCGGCAGCACGTTCTTGCCCGATGCCGTCGACGGCGCCAGCAGGGCATCGTAGTTCGCCATCAGCGGCACGATCAGCGCCGCCATTTCCTCGGCGAGCTGGTTGGCGAGCTGCGGCGCATCCGCGAGGAGCACTTTCGCCACGCTGTCGAGCTTCGCGGCGGCTTCGGCAACCGCGCCGCAGTTGCTGCCCGCGACGAGCACATGGACATCGCCGCCGAGCGCCTTGGCGGCGCTCATCGCCTTGGCGTTCGAGCTTCCGAGCGCGGTGTTGTTGTGGTCGGCAACAAGAAGAACAGCCATCAGAGCACCCCCGCCTCATCCTTGAGCTTGGCGACCAGCTCGGCCGCGCTGCCAACCTTGACGCCGGCCTTGCGTCCGGGCGGCTCGGTCGTCTTCAGCACCTTGAGACGCGGGGCGGTATCGACCCCGAGATCGGCGGGCTTCTTCGTGTCGAGCGGCTTCTTCTTCGCCTTCATGATGTTCGGCAGCGAGGCATAGCGCGGCTCGTTGAGGCGCAGGTCCGTCGTGACGATGGCCGGCATGTTGAGCTTGATGCTCTCGAGACCGCCATCGACCTCGCGTGTGACGAGCAGCGTGCCGCCCTCGATCGCGACCTTCGAGGCGAACGTGCCCTGCGGCCAGCCGAGCAGCGCGGCGAGCATCTGCCCCGTCTGGTTGCTGTCGTCGTCGATCGCCTGCTTGCCGAGAATGACCAGGCCCGGGTGCTCGGCTTCGACCAGGGCCTTCAGAAGCTTGGCGACGGCGAGCGGCTCGACGGCTTCTTCGCCGGTTTCGACCAGGATGCCGCGGTCGGCACCCATGGCGAGTGCGGTGCGGATCGTCTCCTGCGCCTTCGCCGGCCCGACCGATACGGCGACGATCTCGGTGACGGCGCCCTTTTCCTTGAGGCGGATCGCTTCCTCGACCGCGATCTCGTCGAACGGGTTCATCGACATCTTGACGTTCGCGAGCTCCACACCCGACCCGTCAGCCTTGACCCTGATCTTGACGTTGTAGTCGACGACCCGCTTAACGGGCACCAGCACTTTCATTGCATCCAGCCTTATCAGACGACCGGCCCACACGAACCGGCTTGAATGAGAAGTCGTTGGGCGCTCCGATGCTGTTGATGATACCAATTCGACGTATCAAGCCACGATCGCGCCGAACGGCCGCTGACTAATCCATCAGCTCCGCATTCGTGCTCCTGACGGATCATAGAAAGGCTTCAGCGATGGCTGAGCGTCGTACCGACGGCCGCCAACTTCAATCTGAAAGCCATCGCTCCGAAGGTCGCCCTCCGTCAGCCCGCCGCGACTGATCCAACCCATACCGATCGCCCGCCCGAGAGTGTGAGCGTAAGAGGCAGAAGACAGCAGGCCGACTAAGCGACCATTCCGGTAGATAGGCTCTCGACCGTGCGGAAATGCTTCGGGATCGTTGAACGTGAAGTTGACAAGTCGCCTTCGGTAACCCTCGTGTCGCGCTCGGAGAACAGCATCGCGACCAATGAAATCGGACTTCGTGTCCAGCTTCACGGCGAACATCAAGCCCGCCTCGAACGGCGTATCGGCCGGCCCGATATCATGCCCCCATGATCGAAACGCCTTCTCTAGCCGCAGAGAGTTGAGCGCAACGCTTCCAGCGAGCCTGACCGGCAAATCAGTGCGCGCGGCAAGCAGCGCTTCAAAGATCGATACCGACAGGTCCGACGAAATGTGCAGTTCCCAGCCAAGTTCGCCAGCGTAGGAAACGCGTAGCGCGAGTGCCTCGCCATAACCTGCTTCGATCTGCATCGCCCGACCGAAGGGGAATGCGTTGTTGCTCAGGTCCGCGCTCGTGATACGCGAGAGGAGTTCGCGCGAGCGCGGACCTGATATCGCCACAGTCGCATAAGCGGCCGTGACGTCCGTAACCGTCACGAACTCGTCGCTTCGAATATTGCGTCGCAACCAATCGGCATCATGCCGGGCCTGCGCAGACCCTGTAATGGCGAGATAGACGGTGCTTTCGAGGCGCGTGATGGTGAGGTCGCTCTCGATCCCCCCTGCCTCGTTCAAAAGCGGAGTATAAACGACCCGCCCGATCTCCACGGCCATGTCGCCGGCACAGACACGCTGCAGGAACGCCTCCGCATCCCGCCCCTGCACGAGCAACTTGGCAAAGGCACTTTGATCAAATATGGCCGCACCGTCGCGAGCAGCTGCGTGCTCCCTCGCCCATGCCTCAAAATAATTCGGACGCCCATAGGTTTCGTCGGGAGGCATGGGAGATGAACCCGCATCCGCGAACCACAGCGCACGCTCCCAACTTCCGCGCTGAGAGATGTACGCACCTTGTGACAGCAGAAGGTCGTGAAGCGGCGAACGCCTGACACCCCGCACTGTCTCGTAATCCTTGCCTGGCCAGGGAATCGCACAGTGCTTCGACAACACTTCCGGGATGCGCTCTCGCAGGCCGCGCTCGTTGTTCTGGAACGGCAGGTAGCGCCGAACGTCGGAATCCCAGAGATCGACCGGCGGACGCCCCTTCACAACCCAATCGGCAACCGCCCAGCCCACGCCGCCGGCCAACACGATGCCGGAACTGTTCATGCCGCAAGCGAGGAAGAAGTTCTTGATCTCCGGAGATTCGCCCAGGATTGGATTATGATCGGTCGTGAAGCTCTCCGGACCATTTACAAGCGTCCGTACGCGGGCTGTCTCCAGAGCCGGAATGCGACGCATCGCATTCTCCATCATAGGACCGAAATGGTCCCAGTCCTCATTCATCAGGAAGAACGAGGCCCCGTCGGGAATTCTATCCAGCGGCAGCGCTCGCGCATTTGGCTCGAAGCAGCCGACCAGCAGTCCGCCGACCTCCTCGCGAAGATAGAGATACGCGTCGCCGTCCCGAACGACGGGCAGCATGGAGTGCACGCCCTCGATAGGCTCAGTCAGCATGTAGAAGTGCTCGCACGCGTAGAGCGGAACGGAAACGCCGATGCTGGCCGATGTCGAACGCCCCCAGAGCCCGGTACAATTGACGACGATATCGCACTCGATGCGACCGCGCGGCGTCTCCACAGCTCGGATCTTGCCTCCGGTCGCATCGATCCGCGTAACCATGGTCTCCTCGAAGACCTTCGCCCCCCTGCTACGAGCCCCCTTCAGGAGCGCTTGACAGATGTCCGTGGGGTTGACGCGCCCCGACTTCTCCATCCAGATCGCGCCAAGCAGGTCATCCGTCTTGAGAAGCGGCCATTTCGACTTGATCTCATTTGCTGAGATGATCTCGACGTCGATGCCCATAGCGCGCGCATTGGTGGCAGCGTGCTTGAGGCTTGTGAAGCGCGCTTCGGATGCTGCAATATTGAGGTGTCCGCATTGACGCCAACCTGTCGCCTGGCCGGTTTCGGCCTCGAGACCAGCGTAGAGAGCGGCACTGTACTCAGCGAGCGCCGTGCCGGAAGAGGATGATCGGAGCGGTGTAACAAGCGCAGCCGAATGCCAAGTCGTACCGCTGCTGATCTGGTGTCGCTCTAGCAAAACACAGTCGGTTATGCCGAGCTTGGTCAGGTGATACAGGACACTGCAGCCGACAATGCCCCCCCCCACGACGACGACGCGAGTACGCTCCGGAATCGATGCTGCCATTTGACTGTGCCTGTTTGTTTTGAGGCACCTTAGTCAAATTGCACCAACCGCTGACGCTGCTCGTTCGATCTATCAGCTATCCGTCGGCGCTATGCCCCCAGATGATCGAGCCCTTCGCTTTGCAGCCGGCAAGAACTGGTCGACGCGCTTTTCCGTACTGCACCTCGGCAGACTGCTTCCATCGCGCGTGTCAACACGCCGCCCTCATATGGACAAAGTGCGACGCGGCCGAGTTTCACGTCAGTCGGCCGCTGCGTATATCAGATATAACGAGAAAGGTTCGCCGCTTTTCGTACAATGGCGTATCGGCTCCCCACTCCAATGGATGTCAGCAATGTCAAAATACCCAGAGATCAAGCTCTACATCGGCGGCGAGTGGCGGCAACGGGACGGCCAGCCGGTGCTCAATCCTGCCGATGAGAGCGTGCTCGGCAATGTGCCGCACGCCACGAAGGCTGACCTCGATGACGCACTCGTTGCCGCCGAGAAGGGTTTCAGGATCTGGTCGCGGACGTCTCCGGCGGCGCGTGCCGAGATCATCTTCAAAGCAACGGCCTTGATCCGCCAGCGCGTGGAAGAACTTGCTGTAGCGATGACGCTCGAGCAAGGCAAGCCTATCGCCCAATCGCGCCTCGAGATCATCCGTGCTGCTGAGATCATCGAGTGGGATGCGCAGGAAGGGCGCCGTGTCTATGGCCGCATCATCCCGAGCGAACCCGGCATGCGCCACTCCGTCCTGCGTCAGCCAATCGGCGTTGTCGCCGCGTTCTCGCCATGGAATTTCCCGTTCAGCTCGCCGGCACGCAAAGTCGGCGGTGCGCTTGGGGCCGGGTGCTCAATCATACTCAAAGCATCCGAGGAAACGCCGGCAGGCGCTTTCCAGCTGGTCAAGGCATTTGCTGACGCAGGCCTTCCCGCTGGGGTGCTCAACCTTGTGTTCGGTAAGCCCTCTGAGATCTCCGAGTATCTGATTCCACAACCGTCAGTACGGTTGATCACGTTTACGGGCTCGGTCCCGGTGGGCAAACACCTTTCGGCGATGTGCGGCACCCACATGAAGCCGGCGATCATGGAACTCGGCGGCCACTCGCCGGTGATCGTGTGCGACGACGTCGATCCCGCGAAGGTCGGTGCCGCCTCGGCGATCGGCAAATCGCGCAATGCCGGCCAAGTCTGCGTCGCCCCAACACGCTTCTTCGTCGAAGACAGGGTCTACGACCGCTTCACCGCAGCGATCACCGACAAGGCTGCATCTTTCAAGGTGGGCAATGGGCTCGATCCGTCAGTCCAGCTCGGCCCGCTCGCCAATGACCGCCGCATTGCGGCAATGGAGATGCTCGTCTCCGACGCCAAGGCGAAAGGCGCGCGGATCACGACGGGCGGCGCGCGCATCGGCAACAATGGCTACTTCTTCCCACTGACTGTGATCGCCGACATCCCCGATGACGCCCGCGCGATGCGCGAGGAGCCGTTTGGCCCGTTGGCGCTCGTGAGCCGGGTGAAGAGCCTCGACGAAGCCATCGAGAAGGCGAACTCGGTGTCGTATGGGCTTGCTGGCTACGCTTTTACCAACTCGGCATCGAACGCGGAGCGGCTGTCACAGGAGGTCGAAGTGGGCAACCTGTCGATCAATCATTTTGTCGCGTCGAGTGCCGAAACACCGTTCGGCGGAGTAAAGGACAGCGGCATCGGTCGCGAAGGCGGCGTCGAGGGGTTGCAGTGCTACACCGTGGTGAAGAACGTATCGCATCTCGCCACGGCATAGTCGAAGTCTTCGCCTCTGCTGTTGGGGGCGAGCATTCACGATGGAAAGTCCGATTGGAATGTCGAACGAGAGGCTGGAAGCGGATGTGATCGTGGTGGGGGCGGGGAACGCGGCGGCGTCGGCGGCGCTGGCGGCGCGGGATGCGGGCGCGCGCGTGATCATGCTCGAAGCCGCGACGCTCGAGGAGCGCGGCGGTAACTCAACCTACACCGCTGGCGCGACGCGCCTCGTCTACAACGGCGTCGAGGACGTGACCTCGCTCGTCGATCTCTCCGAGGCCGAGCTCGCGAGCATGGATTTCGGCACATACACCGCCGAGCAGTACTTCGACGACATGTACCGCATGACGCGCTATCGGACCGATCCGGAGCTCTGCGACATCCTCGTGCACAACAGTCTCTCGACGTGGCAGTGGCTGAGGAAGCACGGCGTGAAGTTCCAGACCTCGCAGGGCCGCCAGGCCTTCAAGGTCGACGGCAAGTTCAAGTTCTGGGGCGGCCTGTGCGTCGAGATCTGGGGCGGCGGTCCGGGCCTCGTCGATATGGAGCACGACATCTGCCAGAAGAAGGGCGTCGACATCCGCTACGAGACGGCGGGCGTGTCGCTGCTGACCGATGACACGGGGCGCGTCACGGGCGTGAAAGTGCGCCACAAGGGCCGGACCACCGATCTGCGCGCAGGCGCGGTCGTTCTCGCGTGCGGCGGGTTCGAGTCCAATGCCGAGATGCGGGCCCGCTACATGGGGCCCGGCTGGGAGCTCGCGAAGGTGCGCGGCACCCGTTACAACACCGGCGGCGGCATCAAGATGGCGCTCGACATCGGCGCCATGCCCTGGGGGCACTGGTCGAGCGGCCACGCCGTCGGCTGGGACTACAACGCGCCGCCCTTCGGCGATCTCTCCGTCGGCGACAATTTCCAGAAGCACAGCTATCCGCTCGGCATCATGGTCAATGCGCGCGGCGAGCGCTTCGTCGACGAAGGCTTCGACTTCCGCAACTACACCTACGCGCGCTACGGCCACGTGATCAAAGACCAGCCGGACATGATGGCGTGGCAGATCTTCGACAAGAAGGTGCTGCACCTGCTGCGCGACGAGTATCGTATCCGCCGCGTGACGAAAGTCTCGGCGGATACGCTCGAGGATCTGGTGAAGAAGCTCGAGGGCGTGGATGCCGAGACGTGCCTCGCGGAGCTGAAGGCGTACAACGCGGCGGTGATGACGGATGTGCCGTTCAATCCCGCAGTCAAGGACGGGCGCGGTACGCGCGGGCTGAAGGTCGCGAAGTCGAACTGGGCCAACGTGCTCGATGAGCCGCCGTATGAGGCCTATCAGGTGACGTGCGGGCTCACGTTCACGTTCGGCGGCCTGAAGATTTCGACGGGCTGCGAGGTCGAGGATACGGCCGGCCAGGCGATCCCGGGCCTCTATGCGGCGGGCGAGCTGGTCGGCGGGCTCTTCTATCACAACTACCCGGGTGGCACGGGCCTTACCTCGGGTGCCGTGTTCGGCAGGATCGCCGGCGAGGGCGCGGCCGGATTCGCGCTCAGCGAAGGACAGCGCGGGAGTTGAGGGTGTCCCCTCTCACCGCGTGTGGAGAGAGGGCTAGGGTGAGGGGTGGGAGCTTGCGCTGACGTTGGCGTCTGCCGCCGCCCCTCATCCTAACCTTCTCCCCGTGAAGGACGGGGAGAAGGGACATGTCGTGCTCGTGGCGAGTTCCGAAATCCCAAAGATCGATCGTCAGAAGCCTGTCCAGAGCGTGTAGTTGCCGATCGCGGCCTGGCCGTTCAGGGCCAGCGAACGGGTCGGCGCGAATTCGGTGAGCTGGATCTGAAGAATCTGGACGCCGTACCCATTGAGGGATTTGCCGACCACCTCGGTAAGCTTGAGGTTGAAGGCGGTGCGGTCATCCTGGATTTCATCCATCGTGTGCTTGCTGATCTCGGTGAGGATCGCTCCCTGCGCGCGCTCGATCACGTCCGAGGCGAGGTCGGCAATGTGGGCGAGCGCGGCAACGATGTCGTCGACGACGTAGGTGACCATGGCGCCGACGATGACGGTCTTGCGGTCGCTGGTCATGATGACCCGTGACTGGATCTTCTGTGTCTGGCGCACGGTCATCATGAGCTTGTAGGTCGTGACGACGGGCCAGTACCAGTGCAGGCCGGGCTCCCATTTCTTCACGCGGTGCCCGTGCACGAACGCGACGCCCGCATGTGTCGACGGCACGATGACGAGCCACGGCAGCAGCCGCAGAAGCGTCTGGAAAATTTCGCCGATCCAGCCGAATGCCTTATCCACCCGTCGTCTCCCTCAGCCCGAATGCTGGTTTCTAGTCGATTATGGTCGAGGCTGCATTGTTGGTCACGATGGCGATGCCGCGGCCCTCGAGGCGAACCGCGCCGTCGAACGGTGCGCGGGCGACCCGGCCGCCGGTGCCCTCGTCGAGGCGCAGCACCTCGTTGCAGGTGCCGAGTGCGCCGTCCCATTCGACGGCATCGAGGATGACCGGTTGCCGCGAGGTATTGACGAAGACGGCGCTGAGCCGCCCGTCCTCGTGTCCGGCGACGAGCGCATCGATCTCGGGATGGTCCAGCCGCGCGGGCGGAAAGCGTACGATGTCGCCGAAGCGCACGTGCTGGGCGAACACCTGCTTGGCGAGTGCAGCCGGCATGGGCTCGCCGCGCATGGTGAGGAGACCATAAGCATCGTCGCCGTGAGCGGTTGCGGTCCAGCGCATCTCGGCATCGGCGCCGCCACGAATGAGATGGATGAGCGCCGAGACATAGAACACGGCGCCGAAGAGGTTCTGGTTGAGGCCGAGCGTGTAATAGTTCTCGTGATGCGAGATCGTGTTCAGCTCGCCGCAGATATTGAGAAT
>CAUJKI010000276.1 GCA_963205015.1 Pseudomonadota bacterium | reverse complement strand
GGTGATCTTCACGAGCAAGTCAAGGGTTGGCTGGGTATTGAATTCTAGTTGCCCAACATGAGCCGGATCACATTCGGCTGATTGTTGCGGTGGCTCATCAATGTAGCCGCCGTCACTCGAGCAAGAAGTGCACGTGCTCTGAAATCACCGACAGGGACACGCTGTCGCCGGCTGCGACTTGCGCGTAGCCGAGCGTCAGGACGTACTGGCGCCCGATCGGTGTATCGACCTGCAACTCGAGCCGGTCTCCGAGTAGAGTGACCTCGACGACCCGCCCCTGCAGGCCACCACTCCCCGGCGGATGGATGCGCCACGTTTCGGGCCGGACCATGCAAAGCAAATCGCGGCCAGTATCCGCCGTTTGATTGAATGTGCCCTTTGCGATCGTGTCGCCCGTGGCAGACGCGCGCAGCTCATGCTGCCCGCCGACCGCGTGAAGCGCCGCATCGACGAGGTTCGCCTTGCCGAAGAACTCGGCGACATAGCGTGACTTCGGACGCCGGTAAAGCTCGGCTCCCGGTCCGCGCTGCTCCAGATGGCCGCTGCGGAACAGGAAGATCTCGTCGGCGAGCGACATCGCCTCTTCCTGATCGTGGGTTACGAAGATCATCGTCGCATTGAGCCGTCGCTGCAACTCCCTGAGCTCGGAGCGCATGGCCACGCGCAGCTTGGCGTCGAGGTTGCTCAGTGGCTCATCGAGCAGGATGAGCTTCGGCTGATTGGCGAGACAGCGGGCGATCGCGACGCGCTGCTGTTGACCGCCCGACAGTTGCGTGGCGTTGCGATCGCCAAGCCCGTCCAGACCGACGAGCTTCAGCAGATCCCGTACCCGCGCCTGCGTTTCGGCATTGGACACGCCATGCGCCCGCAGCGGCAGGGCCACGTTCTCGTGTACGGTCATGTGCGGCCAGATCGCATAGGACTGGAACACCATCCCGAGATCACGGCGCTCGGGCGGAATGTTGATCCGCTGCCGCGCGGAGAAGACCGTCCGGTCATGGATCACGATGTCGCCGCCGGACGGCTCCTCGAGGCCGGCGATGCAGCGGAGGATCGTCGTCTTGCCACAGCCGCTCGAGCCAAGAAGCACCGAGATCGCCCCGGCCTGAAACGACACCGAGAGATCGGGAATGACCACGACGCCACCGAAGGACTTGACCAAGCCTTCGATGGTCACGCTTGCGGCTGTTGCATCCGTACGCTGGGCCGCGAATGTATCAGTGGCGAGCATGGCCGGATCGGAGATAGAATGGTGCCAAAGAGACCTCCAGTTGGCGGGCCGGAAGCGCAAACGCGCGTCGTGGCGTCAACGCCACCAGCAGGTCCGCAGGCGGATAGGGATGGAAATGGATCGCAACATTCCGCTTAAGGCGGTGAGGGCCTTCGAGGCTGCGGCGCGCCACCTGAGCTTCACCAGGGCTGCCGAAGAGCTGCATGTCACCACCGGCGCAATCAGTCACCAGATCAAGACGCTCGAGGACGCGCTGAGCGTGAAGCTGTTCATTCGCGCCAACAATGCACTGTCCCTGACCGTTGCAGGTACGGACTTCCTTCCGGATGTGCGCGAGAGCTTTCGTCTCCTTGCCCGCGCCACCGAACGTGTGTCCGCCCGTGCCGGTGCGACGCGCATGGTGATCGCCGTGCCGCCGACGCTCGGCAGCAAGTGGCTGGCATCGCGCATCCTGCAATTCTCTCGCGCGCGCAACGACATCATCGTCGATGTCGTGGCAGCCAACGCCATGCATGACATCTCGCATATCGGTTTCGATCTCGCGCTCCGCTATGGGCCGATCCCGCATCCGGGCTTCGCCTCGGAGCTCGTTGCCGAGGATGAGGTCTTTCCGGTCTGCAATCCGGTGTTGTGCGCGGGCGCCAGCGCCTTGCGCGAGCCGGCCGACCTCGCACAGCACACGCTGCTGCACTATCCTTGCCTTCTCAAGGACCATGTGTACGTGGACTGGAGCACGTGGCTGTCTCTCGCTGGCGTCGAAGATCTTGTCCCAAGCCGAAGCCTCACCTTCTATCCAGGAACGATGGCGATCGACGCTGCCGTTGCCGGAAACGGCGTCGCGCTCGGCAAGGGCATCGTCGTCTCGGACGACTTGCGGAGCGGCAGGCTGGTCAGGCCATTCGGAATCGACGTCGGGCTCAGGTGCGAGCACCATCTCATCTTTCCGAAGGCGACGGCGGACCATCCGAGCCATCGGGCGCTTCGAGAGTGGCTCAAGACCGAGCTGCTGACGAGCAGTCGGGATATCGCCCAGCATCAGAGATCGGCCTGACGGGCCGGCTGAGGCATGAGGGCATCGGTTTTGCAGGACAGACGCGCTGGCATCGCCTCGCGGCGAAGCCATCCACGCTGATCCCTTGCCCACGCCCATCGTTTCCTCGCAATGCTTGTTTTGGAGCAGCATGGATTGAGAGCGTCCATTGCGCAATCGATCTTTCTTCAACGACACTCCAAGAAAATTGGACGGGTCCGGAGGAGGTGGACACAGCTGGGCAGATGAACTCATTTGCGGCAGGGTTCAAAATTTGTCATTGGCGCATTTCCTCTTGCACCGATTAGATTCGGCTGCCGCCGCGCATGCGGCGACCAACGGGCAGCGATCTTAAGGCTGGCGGTTCAGCGGCCATTTCGGACAGCCCGATTTCGTGGAGGAAACCAATGAGATCATCCCTGCAGGCCCGCATTCGGCTCCTTCTGGCCGGATTGACCTGTTCCGCAATCGCGCTCGGCGCCCTGTCCGCTCAGGCCGCAGATCCAGCGCTCGTCGCCGCGGCCGAGAAGGAAGGCCAGCTCGTGGTCTATGGCGGCGACATCAGCGAGACACCTCATCAGGTGAAGCGCTTCATGGAGGTCTATCCGAAGATCAAGGCGACGTCGGTCACTGCCGGCGGTTGGCAAGTGTACAACCGCTACATGTCCGAGCATAACGCCGGTAAGCCTGTGGCCGACGTCTTTACCAACGTCGAGGACACGCTGCTCGCGCTGGACGCCGGCGGACACCTGGCCGACCTCACGCCGCAGGCGCTCAAGGATTTCCCCGAGGGCATCAAGGTCGGCAATTTCGTGCGTACGAAGCTCGGATATGCGGCGCTGGTCTCCCACACCGGCCAGATGAAGGGAATGCCTGTTCCCGACGATTGGACGAGTTTCGCCAGCCCCGCGAAGGAGTGGCAGGACCGCATCGCCTATGTTGATCCGCGCGGCTCATCGGTCGCCTTCATGGTAGTCGCGGCGATGCGCCAGAACTACGGCGAGGAGAAAGCGCGCCAGATCTATGAGGGCCTTACGCGCACCAAACCCGAAGTGTCGATGAATACGCCGGGTAGCGTCGCCAAGCTCGTGTCCGGTGAGCGTCCGCTGATGATGTACATCCTGACGAACCACGTCGGCGATGCCATCCGCAAGGGCGCACCGCTCGATTTCAAGATCCCGAAGTCCGGTGCCGTGCCGTTCTACTTCGCAGGCGGGGTGCTCAAGAATGCTCGTCATCCTAATGCCGCGCGCCTCTATATCGAGTTCCTCCTGAGCGAGGGGCAGGACGTCATCATCTCGCGTGGCGAGTATGCTCTCCGCAAGGGTGCGCCGTCGCCACAAGGCCTGCCGCCGCTCGATCAGGTGAAGCTCATCCCGTTCGACCTCAAGAAGGCGATGGAGGAGCAGAAGGCAATCATTTCGTGGTGGCAGGGCGTCACAGGTATCCAGTGAGCATCGTGACGGTCCGGGCAGCAGCGGCAGTGCGGAAGACGAGATGAAGCACGTCCGGCGCTATGGGATCTTCGCTGTCGCGGCGGCGGCCCTGTTCTTCATTGTCGTCGTCCCGCTGGCGATCGTGATCATCCAGGGCTTCGTCCAGTACGAGGGCGGGTCCTGGAGCTTCTCGCCCACCCATCTCCAGCTCGTTCTAGGGCGCTGGCCCTACTGGATCGCGCTGCTCAACACCTTGGCGATCGGGCTCGGCGCGACGGCAGTGGCCTGCGCAGCCGGCGTACCGATGGCCTGGCTCTTTGCCCGGACCAACGTGCCGGGAAAGGGGTTCCTGGAGAAGCTGGCGACGATCCCGATCTTCATTCCGCCCTTCGTCGGGGCCGTCGCCTGGATCCTGCTGGCGGCTCCGAGGATCGGTGTCTTCAACCTGCCGTTTCGTGCCTTGTTCAATGCCGAGCCGCTGAGCGTCTATACGCTCACCGGGATCGCGTGGGTCATCGGCATTTACCTCGCGCCCTACGTGATGATGATCGTGGCGGCGGCCTTACGCAGCATGGACCCCAGCCTCGAAGAGGCAGCGCAGGTGTCGGGCCTCAGTCGTACGCGCACGGCGGTCACCGTGACGTTGCCGCTGGTTGCGCCGGCGATCCTTTCGGGCGCGGTGTTGGCTTTCGTCATCACCATCGGTCTCTTCGGGACGCCGGTCGTTATCGGTTGGGCGCGCCAGCTCTACTTCATTACCTCGCGCATCTATCTCGCGTCGCAGGAAGTGCCGCCCGCGTTCGGCGTGATGGCTGTGCTGTCGGTCTACCTCATCATCCTCTCGCTGCTGGCGACCATGCTGCAGCGCTGGCTGCTCAAGGGCCGCTCGTTCATCACCGTCTCGGGCAAGGGCTTTCGCACGCGCGAGATCCACCTCGGCAGGACGCGATACCTCGCGGCCGGATTCGTCTGGCTCTATTGCTTCTTTACGATCATCGCGCCGATCCTGGTGCTGATCGCGGCCGCCTTCTCCACCTTCACGTGGTCCGGCCGCTTCACCACGGAGAACTTCGAGTACCTGTGGACCTCCGAGGACGTCCGGGCGACGCTGAGGAACAGCCTCGTGATCGCGCTCGTCGCCGCAACCCTGGCGACGATCATCGGCATCATCATCTCGTGGACGACGCAGCGGACCACGATCCCGCATCGGCAGGTGCTGGAGTACCTCGCCGTGCTCCCGGTCTCGGTGCCGGGGATCGCGTTCGGCGTCGGGGTGGCGCTATTCTGGCTGCGCATGCCGATTGCGGTCTACGGTACGATATGGATCATTGTCCTCGCCTTTATCGGCCGGTTCTCGGGGTACGCGGTGAGGAGCATCTCGGCGAGCATCGTACAGGTGCACCCGGAGCTCGAGGAGAGCGCGCGCATCGCCGGCTACGGCTGGCTGCGCACCTTTACCCGTATCACGCTGCCGCTTATCCGGCCGAGTATCGTCGCGAGCTGGATGCTGCTCTTCAGCATCTTCATCACAGAGTTGTCCATGGTGATTCTGCTCTACACGGCAGAGACGCGGACGTTCTCCGTACTATCCTTTGAGGTTTGGAATGTCGGGAATTTCTCGCAGGTCGCGAGTCTTTCCCTGCTGCAGCTCGTCATAGGTGTGGTGGTTCTGCAAACCGTCCAGCTCATCTGGCCGCAGCGCACCGTCCACAGCTAGGGTCCTGATCGTTCGAGAGGCGAGCGCTCGCGCGAGCGTCGAGGACGAGTTCGACGAACAGTCATACGCAGGGCGGAAAGCCCGGAAGACGGAGAACAAAAATGTCTGAGAACATTGGCGAGAACATCACCCGGCGGCTGGCGGAGCACGCGGCCACGCTGAAGTTCTCGGACGTGCCGCCAGCGGTCATCGAGCGCGCCAAGCATTTCCTCGCCGATTTTGTCGGCATCGCCGTGCGAGCGGCGCACGATGCGGAATCGACGCCATCGATGCTTGCCGCCGCCAAGGCTCTGGGCAGCGCCGGCACGGGGGGCGCTGGAGCGAGCGTCTTTTCCAACAGGACGCAGTATGCCCCGCCAGTGGCAGCGCTCGTCAACGGCACGCTTGGCCATTCCATGGACTTCGATCCGATGAATACGCCGGCCTCGCTGGCGCCGAGCCCATCAGTTATTCCGGCGGCCCTTGCCGCAGCCGAAATGACGGGTGCGAGCGGGCAGCAGATTCTCACCGCCATCGTCGTTGGCTATGATGTCACCTGCAAGATCAGCCAGGCGCTTCAGCCGGCTGACATGTACGAGCGCGGCTTTCATCCGACGGCAGTTGCCGGCTGCTTCGGAGCCACGGCGGCGGCAGGCAGCGTGCTCGGCCTCTCTGTCGAGCAGATGATGCATGCCTTCGGCATCGCTCTGTCGGAAGCCGCGGGCTCCATGCAATATCTGCGTAATGGCGCCTGGACCAAGCGCTTCCAGGCCGGCAACGCAGGCCGCAATGGCCTCGTCGCGGCAACCTTTGCGAAGCACGGCTTCACCGGCGCGGTGGATGCGCTGGAAGGCCGGTTCGGGCTCTTCCACGCATACGTGCCGAATGCGCAGCCGGAGAAGGCGGTCGCAGGATTGCGCGAGGTCTGGGAGATCGCAACGACGGGTATCAAACCGTATCCGGCATGCCGCCTGTCCCACGCTCCGGCGGATCTCGCGGGCGCTTTCTACGAGCAGTATGGCGATCGCAGCAAGGACATCGCGCAGGTAACCGTTGGTCTCAGCAACACGGGGCTCGTGCTGACGGGCCATCCGCAGGAGGCGAAGCGTGAGCCGAAGGGCGTGGTGGACGGGCAGTTTTCCACCCACTTCACTGTGGCGGTCATGCTTCGGCAGGGGCAGCTTGCCTGGGACGATTATGCGCCGCAGCTTGCCGACAAAGAGACGCTGGCGCTCACGCGACAGGTCGACGTGTTCCACGACCTGCGCGTCGAGGAGAACTATCCTGGCCTGCTTTCGGGATCACTGAAGGTTGTCCTGAAGGACGGAACGGTGCACGAGTCTTTTCAACGTGTCCCGAAGGGCGATCCGGACAACTTCGTGACGCCTGCCGAACTCCGGCGCAAGTTCTCCTCGCTTGTGCGGCCGTGCTTGGGCGAGGCAGGAGAGGCAACTCTGTTCAATACCGCAATGAGCTTCGACCAGCGTACCGCTGCGGATCTATTCGCGGCTGCAATGCCGAGCTAGCACGAAGCACCGTTGAAGAGCGCGGGGCCGCTCTTGAGGTCGGCGAGATTGTCATCCCGCTTCACGCCGGCGAGGGGCTTCGCGTCGAGGGCTGGAGATAGCCGGGTCCGCTCGGTCGCTTGTCTCTATTTCAAAGGAGCAGGTCGGGGGCCTCCGGAGAACATTGCAGCTTCATAGATCAGATGTGCTGGTGCTGGAGCCGATTTCAATCGCGAGATGTCTCTGAAGTATGCTTCGC
Source organism: Pseudomonadota bacterium (assembly GCA_963205015.1). Classification (GTDB taxonomy): domain Bacteria; phylum Pseudomonadota; class Alphaproteobacteria; order Rhizobiales; family Hyphomicrobiaceae. The sequence goes on along the minus strand of CAUJKI010000276.1, from coordinate 39,778 downwards.
ACCGCGAAATATTCAGGCCTCCCGCGTGATAAATAAGCGCAGGTCCGAATTGCTGGGTCCAACTGCTTGAGTTAGGCTTCCTGGCTCAGCTGGAATGAAGGGAGCCCTGCCATGTCTGGTGATACGAAAGTACGGCTGTCGCGTCGACAGGTTACAACCGCTCTCGGCACTTCGCTCATCGCCGCGCCCTTCATCATCACCAGGCCGACCTGGGCTAATGTTCAGCTCCCTGTACGAACGCCCGGCGGCAGCTTCGACGAGGTCAAGAAGGAGCACGTCTACGATCCTTTCCGCAAGGCGACCGGGATCGAGATCGTGCCGGTGCCGGCGACTGTGGCGAAGCTCCTCGCGATGCACAAGTCGGGCAACATGGAAGTCGATCTCATCGACACGGGCGACGACACGCTGCTCCAGCTCGACCAAGCTGGCGCCCTGATGCCCATGGATTATTCCGTGTTCAAGATGACCAATCCCGAAGATCTCGATCCGATCGTGAAGCGGAAGGAGCAGGTCGGGAACTTCGTCTATGCGATGGTCATGGGCTATCACACAGCCGCCTATGCCAAGGGCAAAGAGCCGAAGTCCTGGGCCGAGTTCTGGGACATCAAGGCGTTTCCGGGACCGCGCACGCTGCCGGACATGGCGTCCGGATCGCCGAACCTCGAATTCGCCCTTGTTGCCGATGGCGTGGCGCCGACCAACGACAAGATCTATCCGCTGGACATCGACCGCGCCTTCAACTCGATGTCGCGCGTGCGCCCGGCGATCACGAAGTTCTGGGATACCGGGGCACTCTCCACGCAGATGCTCGCTGACAAGGAGGTCGTGCTCGCTTCGCTTTGGAGCACGCGGCTGGGCGTCGCCATCGACAAGGGGGCGCCGCTCGGGGCGCAGTGGAACCAGAACATGGTGCTTGTGCAGTCCTACGGCATTCCGAAGGGCTCGAAGAATGTAGATGCGGCGTTGAAGTTTATCGACTTCAGCCTCAGCCCCGATATCCAGTCGGCCTGGATGCGCGCCTACAAGGCGATTCCGGTCAACAAGAAATCGTACCCGGCGACAGCGCCCGAGCTGCTCGATCCCAAGACGAACCTGCCGTGGACGCAGGCCGGCTTCCGTCGCGACATCGATTGGTGGGCCGCCAACCGCACGAAGGTCAACGCTGTCTGGCAGAAGTGGGTTCTGCGCTAGTCAGCTCCGTCCGCAAGTTCGTTCGAGACGCCAACACTGGAGTGCGGTGTCTGCGAACTTGCGGACCGGGGGTGAGCGAAGGTGCCAAGACAGGCTGATCCATGCAGCGCTTTGGGCATCATCAGGGGAGCATCAAATGTTTACCGTCGTTGATACGGGCCTCGCGCCGTCCAAGGGGCCAGTGAACGGTACGGTTCGCGCGGGCGATATCCTCTATATGGCCCATGTGCCGCGCGACCCGCGCACCGGCGAGATGGTTCAGGGCGATATGACCGTGCAAATGCGCCAGACGCTCTCCAACATGAAGCAGGCCGTCGAGGCCGCCGGCGGAACTCTCCGCGATGTCGCGCAGATCGTCATCTACATTGTCGATGCGGCAGACGCACCGGCGATGAACGAGGTCTACAAGGATTTCTTCTCTCAGCCCTATCCGAGCCGTGCGACAGTGGTGGTGAAGGAGCTTTTGAGCCCGGGCATCCGGGTTGAGCTTGTGGCCCACGCCTACCTCGGCAAGTAGCAGTTTGCATATAGTCCGTCGACACAATGGCTCAGCAGGAAGTTCAAGCGGCGCCTTCGCATCATGCGACTGACGGGTTAGGTACGGTCTCGCTCCAGCGCGTGACCAAGCGATATGGCGAGGAAGCCGTCGTCGACGATATTTCGATCGATATACGATCGGGCGAGTTTTTCTCGCTGCTTGGACCGTCGGGCTCGGGAAAGACGACGACTCTGATGATGATCGCGGGGTTCGCGAACGTCGACGGGGGCCGTATCCTCGTCGACGGTGTGGACATCACGACGAGATCTCCGCAGGCACGCGGATTCGGCATGGTGTTCCAGAACTATGCGATCTTCCCGCACCTGAACGTCTTCGAGAACGTCGCTTTTCCGCTCCGGGCGCGTGGGGCGCCGGAGGCTGATATCAAGCGCCGGGTCGGGGATGCGCTAGCGCTTGTGCGGCTCGAGAGATTTGCAGACCGCTTCTCGCGCCAGCTTTCGGGCGGCCAACAGCAGCGCGTCGCAATCGCCCGCGCCATCGTCTTCGAGCCGCGTGTTGTCTTGATGGACGAGCCGCTCGGAGCCCTGGACAAGAACCTTCGCTATGACATGCAAGTCGAGATCAAGGAGATTCAGCGGCAGCTCGGCATGACAGTCGTGTATGTCACGCACGACCAGGAAGAAGCGATGAACATGTCCGATCGCATCGGCGTGATGAATCGCGGCCGCATTGAACAGGTGGCGACGCCGGGCGAAATGTACGAACGGCCCGTGAATACTTTCATTGGCCGGTTTCTCGGCGAGGCCAATCTCATCGAGGGCACCTTGCAGGATGTTTCATCCGCCGGTGCCATCCTGCGGATCAGCCACGGGCTGGTGTTGAATGCCCCTTCCGCGTCGACCGATCTGGCGGGAAAGAAGGTTCACCTCTTCATTCGGCCGGAGCGTATTTCAGTTTCCGCGCCCCCTGCAGACGCCGCGCGTCCGGGGACGAACAGCGTCGCGGGCCAGGTGCGCCGGCGATCCTTCCTCGGTAACGTCAATCGCTATGCCGTGACTGTAGGAGCGGCAGAGATCACGGTCGATATCCAGAATACCGGAGGGCCAGGCTTCGAGGTCGGCGACGACGTGGCTCTGACCTGGGCCGTCGCGGACAGCTTGGTGCTCGGATCATGACACGGACAGCTCACCAGTCGTTCGACCCAGGCCTGCTGATCATTCCGGCGTTCGCGCTCCTCATTCTGCTGTTCGTCATTCCGCTCGCGTGGTTCTTCGTCGGTGTGTTTGCCGAGGAAGAAGGCGTGAGCGCCGTCATGCATCGATTCATCGATGTGCTGTCGGCCCCCGGCATCGTCAACGCACTCATCACGACAAACTGGATATCCGCGATGGTGACGGCGCTTACGCTCGTCATCGGCTACCCGATCGCCTACTACCTCGCAAACAACACGGGCTGGCGGTTCGCACTCGTACTCTTCTGCATCATCGTGCCCTACTTCACGAGCGTGATCGTGAGGACCTATTCATGGATGGTTCTTCTCGGACGAAACGGCACGATCAATCAGGCCCTGCTGTCGCTCGGGGTAATCGATGCTCCGCTGCCGCTCCTCTACAACAAGATGGGCGTGCTCATCGGCATGACGTACGTATTGCTGCCGTACATGGTGCTGACGCTGTACGCAACCATGCGCGGGATCGACTCCAATCTGGTGCGTGCCGCATACGGTCTCGGCGCCTCGCCCGTCTACACCTTCCGTAAAGTCTACTTCCCGCTCAGCCTGCACGGTGTAGTCTCGGGATCGCTCATCGTCTTCATCCTGGCAATCGGCTTCTTCATAACGCCGGCGCTGATGGGCGGCCCGAGCGACGTGATGATCGCCATGCTTATCGAGCGTGCGGTGGAGATTACGCTCGATTGGACGAGTGCCGCCATCATGTCCGTGGCCCTGCTGGCAATGACGCTGGTTCTTTATGTCATCTACTATCGCGTCACTGATGTCCGCCGCATGATGGGAGCGTGAGGCGATGGTCCGGGCGGGAGGCGTGACACTATCCTTCTACATTGCCTTGGGCTGCCTGCTGCTCATGGCGCCGATTGTCATCGTCTGTGTTCTCGCCTTCAGCGGCGAGGGCTATCTGCGATTTCCGCCGGACTCGTTTTCGCTGCGCTGGTTCTATGCCTTCTTCGGTGACACGCGATGGCGCCAATCGCTGTGGTCAAGCCTGATCATCGCGCTGATCGCTTGCGGCATCTCGACAGTGCTCGGATTCTTCGCCGCCTACGCCTACCTGCGCGGCAACTTCAGAGCTAAGAAGGCCGTCCTGTCGGTTCTGCTCATTCCGATCATCGTCCCGCACGTCATCACGGCCATCGCCATGTATTTCGTGACGGCGAAGTTCGGCCTTGTCGGCAATATCGTCTGGATCGGCTTCTGCCACGCGGTCGTGACGCTGCCGATCGTCGTGCTCATCCTGCTTTCGTCGCTCCAGTCGGTGGACATCAACCTCGAGCGTGCAGGCCTCAGCCTCGGCGGCAGCCGTGTGTATGTCTTCCGGCGGGTGGTGATCCCGCTCGCCTTTCCAGGGATCATGTCGTCGGCGCTGTTCGCCTTCCTCGCTTCGTTCGACGAGCTGATCATTTCGCTCTTCCTGGCAGGTGTGCGGTCACAGACGCTGCCTGTCAGGATCTGGAACAGCCTGCATCTCGAGCTCGAGCCGGTGATCGCCGCCGTCAGCGCCTTCCTGATCGCCGTCACGGGCTTGGTCCTGGCGTTCGATATGCTCCTGCGCAGCTTGCGTGCGACCAAATCCACCGGCACCGACGGATCGAGCTGATCCGCCGCGCCTCATCAGCCCAGCAACTTGAACAACGGTGTGCTCATGGCAGAAGTGGTTGACCCAACGATCGTCATCGGTGCCGGCGTCGCCGGCCTGACGACGGCTCTCTACCTCCAGCGCGCCGGAGAGACGGTTGTCGTCGTGGATCCGCTGCCGCCGGCCGGCGGTGCTTCATTCGGCAACGCCGGCCTGATCAGCGCCGACACCTCGGTGCCGATCGCACTGCCTGGCATGGTGCGTAAAGTCCCGGGCTGGCTGACCGACCGGCTGGGGCCTTTGTCCGTTGACTGGCGTTACCTGCCGACGTCGTTCCCGTGGCTCGTGCGTTGGGTGATGGCCAGCCGCGCGGCGCGCGTCGAGCAGATCTCGGACGCCATGCGTGCACTGCATCAAACGTCGTTCGACTGCTGGCGCGAGCTCCTCGGTCAAGCCAAGTTCTCGGAGCTCATACGCCCAATGGGCCAGGTCCACGCCTGGGAGAGCGATGCCGAAACGCCGTCCGCCGCGCTGGAGAGGAGCTTACGCGAGCGACAGGGCATTCGCGTCGAGAAGCTCTCACAGGATGACATGCGTCAGATGTTTCCCGGCATCTCGCGCCGTGTCGTGCGTGGCCTGCTGCTCCCCGGCAACGGCTTCACGGTCAACCCGCAGCGCCTCGTGCAAACGCTCGGCGAGCTGCTGCAGGAGGCTGGCGGCACGCTGGTCGCGGAGCGCGCCTCGCGGATCATTCCTGGCGAGAGCGGCGGCTACACGGTGATGACCAACATCGGCTGGCGCAGGGCCAAGCGTGTCGTCGTCGCGGCCGGCGCGTGGTCGAAGGATCTGCTGCGGCCGCTCGGGGTGCGCATCCCGCTCGAGACCGAACGCGGCTATCACGCGATGCTTACCGCCCCGGGCATTGATCTGCGCTTGCCGATCTCGAACAAGACGAGGGCGTTCGGTGTGACACCCATGGAGCATGGGCTGCGCGTGGCCGGCACGGTCGAGATCGCCGGTCTTCAGGCACCGCCGAACCTGGAGCGCGCCAAAGTCCTGCTCGAGCACGTCAAAGGCATGTTCCCCGACGTCGACACGCGCGAGCACCGCTTCTGGATGGGCTTCCGACCCTCGACGCCGGACAGCCTGCCCATTCTCGGGGAGGCGCCGGGCTTGCCGAATGTCTTTCTCGCTCTCGGCCACGGCCACTTCGGCATGACCGGTGGACCGCCGAGCGCCAAGATTGTGTCGAGCCTGGCGTTGCGGCGCTCGTCCCCGATCGATCCGGCGCCGTATTCCGCGAAGCGGTTCGGCTAAGGACGCTGGCGTGCATCTCCTGGAACAGATCGTGCCGCTGCTCCATGGGCGGACTGCGGAGCTCTGACGAATGCTGAGTGGTCTGGGTTTGACAGAAGTTCCCAAGCTGGGATAATTCGGCTCCGGTCGAGCAGGCGACCGACGGTCCGCGTGAAGGGTTGAACCCACCTCAGCTACCAAGTGCTTCAGCATCTTCTTTCTGGCCCGAGACGCGGACACCGGGCGCATGAGAAAGAAGGTGTCACATGCCCAAGGCGCTTCCGGCCCAGCCCAATCTCGACTGGTTGAAGAAATCCGCGAAGGAGCGGCTTGCTGAACTGCGTGTCGGTGAGCCCGCCGCCAAGCTGCATCAGGCGCAGCTCGAGATCGCGCGGGAGTATGGATTTGCGAGTTGGCGCGCTCTCAAAGCGCATGTCGACACGCTGAGTCTGGACGGCCAGATCGTTGCCGCTGCCGTTCAGGGCGATGCGCGCACGCTTGCGCGTCTGCTGGGCGAGCATCCGTCCAAGCTCGCCATATCCGGTGGGCAGTGGAACCGGCCGCTGCTTCATCTCGCCGCCGAGGGTGGCCACCTGAATTGTGTCGAGCTGCTGCTCGGATATGGCGTCGATGTCAATGAGCGCGACCGGCTTGACCATGCGACCGCGCTGCACTGGGCGGCCCAGGACGGTCGTCTCGAGGTCGCGAAGCGGCTCGTGGACGCAGGCGCCGATATCGATGGTGCCGGTGACGAGCACGAGATGGGCGTCATCGGCTGGGCGACGTGCTTCCGGACGGTCCAGCAGGAGGTTGCGGATTGGCTCCTCGCGCGCGGCGCTCATCCGACCATATTTGCTGCGATAGCGCTCGATCGTGCCGATCTGGTTCGCGCCCTCGTGAAGCGCGACCCGCGGCTTCTGTCCCGTCAGATGAGCCGGTTCGAGCGCCGGCGCACGCCGCTGCATTTTGCAGTGCTGAAGAATCGGCCGGAAATGGTTGAACTTCTGTTGCAGCTCGGTGCTGACCCGACCATGAAGGATGATCGCGGCAATACCGCGCTGAGCTATGCTTCGCCCCAGACCGACCCGCGAATTGCCGAGCTGCTGGTGGCCGCCGGCGCCGATCCAGCAGAGCAGACTGCCAATCGGTTCGAGTCTGCTGTTCCGATCCTCAACGTTAAGGATGTCCCGGCGTCGATCGCCTACTACGTCGAAAAGCTGGGCTTCCTCAAGGAATGGGATTGGGGCACACCCCCCACGTTCGGATGCGTCCATCGCGACCAGGTTCGCATTTTTCTCTGTCAGGGGTCGCAGGGTTGCCCCGGCGCCTGGATGTCGATTTTCGTGCAGGACGTCGATGCCCTCTATCAGGACTATCGCCGCCGCGGTGCGATCATTCGTCAGGAGCCGACCAATTTCCCCTGGGGTGTGCGCGAGATGAATGTCGAAGACCTTGATGGGCACCGCTTCCGCATGGGCAGCGATGCAACCGGCCCCGCCGACGGAAAGGCGTTGAACGAGGCACCATGAGCGGCGTCGGACGCGGGCCCCAGATGAAGGGCGCGGGCGGATCAATGTGATGTTGCAGAATTGTACCTGGGGCATTTTGCAGATGGGCCTGTTGCGCTTTGGTATTGACAGCGAACGTGTCTTGAGGCGCATTTGAACGCGTGACGGTGAGGCCACATGTACGCAGGTACGTATGGCCTAGAGGGAACACGGTGAGACGCGACGCTTCTTGGAGCCCCCGCGTTGATCCCGTGGCTGCGCCCGCAACTGTAAGCGGCGAGTCCTCTCCAAATATGCCACTGACGGCGGCCAAAGCTGTCGGGAAGGCTGGAGAGCGATGCTTGAGCCGCGAGCCAGGAGACCTGCCGGCACGAGTCGCCCATCCCCCGTGCGGGCCGCGCGGTGGAACGGTTACCCGTAGCGGCGACTGATGTGCAACCGATTGGGAGCTACGTCAGAAAATGCCCGGGGTCTTCTTTACCTACTGACAGATCAGAGATAGCGCTCGCTGAAGCGGGTTGCTGAGGGATTTGACTGCTTTGGCGGCCACCTCAAGCAGCAGCCGTTTCCGCCGAGCCCTTCGGGCCGCAACTGCCGGTGCTCCCGTCCATCAATCGTGACGGGGTCATATGACTATTCGGGTTCGTGTTCGCGCTCCGAGGCGAGCATGTGGCGTCTCTCGGGTGGCTTTCGCTGCCGCATGTGCGTTGTTGCCCGCGATGACGTCGTCGGCCAGCGCGCAGGATACGACGCCGCTCGAGGGCATCGTGATCTATTCGGCCAACCGCACGCCCACCGACGCGGCAAAGGTCGGCTCGTCGGTCGAGGTGATCACCGAGAGAGAACTCGAGGCGCGCGCGCAGACATACGTCAAGGACTACCTCGAGACGCTGCCGGGTGTGCATTTCTCTCAAGCTGGTCCCGGCGGAACATCCACGATCAGTTTGCGCGGCACCACCGGCGGTTACGTCAAGGTCCTGGTTGACGGCATCGATGTCAGTGATCCGTCGAGCACGGTTACGGCTGCGCACTTCGAGCACCTTCTAGTGGGTGATGTTGCTCGAATTGAAGTCCTGAAGGGCTCGCAGAGCACACTCTATGGCGGCGATGCCGTCGGCGGCGTCATCACCATCGAGACGAAGGCCGCAAGGAAGCTCGGTTTCTCGCAGAGCGGCGGCGTCGAGTATGGCGCCTACAATACGTGGCGCGGCGCCTACACAGCCGGTTACCTGACTGCGGACGGCAGCAACATCTCCTTCACCGTCCAGGGCGTGAACACGGACGGCTTTTCGGCCGCCGCTGCTGGCACTGAAGACGACGGTTATCGCAATCTGACGTTCTCTGGGCGCGGTGAGTACTATCTGTCGCCGAGTGCCAAGATCTTCTTTGCAGCCCGCTCCACCAGAGCCAACGTCGAACTCGACTGGCCTCCTACCGATACCGCGGACAGCGCGAAGTATTTTCAGCAGGCTGCGCGCGTCGGAACTGAATTCTATCTGCTGAATGGCGCCCTTCAGAACACATTCGCGGTTCAGGCCATGCGGATCGAACGCGACGGCTTCAGCTCTGGAGCACGGACCTATTGGTTCGAAGGGGATCGCGTCAAGGCCGAGTACAAGGGTGTCTTGAAGTTCAACGAGCGGCTGTCGCTACTCTTCGGGGGTGATTGGGAAGAGACGCGTGCGCGCAGCAGCAATGATCCAAGCAGCAGGTTCTCTGCCGACGTCGCCAGCGTCTACGCTCAGCTTATGGCCGAGCCGATTCCTGGCCTCATCCTGACTGCTGGTGGGCGTATCGATGATCATAGCAATTTTGGTGACTTCAGTACGCACCGCATCACTGGCGCCTATCTCGTCCCCGGCACTGAAACCAAGTTCCGGGCCAGCAGAGGGACCGGCTTCCGTGCGCCCTCGTTGGATGAGATGTACACCAACTACCCGCCTTGGTATCCGGAGTACGGCAACCCTAATCTTCTCCCTGAGGAGAGCGAGAGCTGGGATGTCGGCATCGAGCAGGGCTTCTACAATGGTAGGTTCAAGCTCGCGGCCACCTACTTCGAGATCGATACACTCAACCTGATCACGTTTGACCCTACATGCGGCCCGCCTGGTGTTCCCTGTCTGATCAACGTGCCCGGCGTGACCAAGCGCGAAGGTGTCGAGCTGACTGCGGCGGCGAAGATTTCCTCCGGCATTACGGTGACGAGCGGGTACACCTACACCGATACCGAGCAGGCGAGCGGCGCTCGGCTGGCACGGGTGCCGCGGCACAGTCTTTCCGTCGGTCTTGACCTGCGGCCAACGGACAAGATCCAGGCCAACGTGATCGCCAGATATATCGCCGATACGCTTGATGGGGGTGCGAAGTTGGATGACTACTGGCTGATCAACGCCAAGGTCGCCTACGAGTTCACTCCTGGAATGAAGGCTTACATTCGTGCGGAGAACCTGCTGGACGAGAAGTATCAGACAGTGCTCGGCTACGGCACGCCAGGCCTGTCCGTTTACGGCGGTATCCAGTTCGCCTTGCCGGACAAGTAGCGTAGGATCTGGACTGGCCGCACGTTTCGGTCAGCGGGTCGATCGATCCGCTGGCCTTTGCCATGAGCTGTATCAGGGATGCCCGAAGCACTGCAGAAGCGGCCGAACACGTTAGAAATGCCTCCCGATCTCGAAACGAGCACGGCTTCCGAACAAGAAGGCTTGCCGGCGGCAGCTCGACGCGTTTCCTTGCCGGCCTTGGCGGAGCCGCATGATGGTGGCGGTCCGACGATGCGTGCTGCGGCCACCGTTGTCAGCGTGCTCTTTTCCCTCCTCCTGCATGGCAGCGTTGCCGCTGCCATGGTTCTGTGGTTCGAGCCGAGGCCGGGTGCCATCCCCTTGCCTACGGAGGCGATCAGCATAGAGCTTGTGACGAGCGAGGTGTTGGAAGCTATTCAGCCCTCGCCGTCCCAGGAAGCGGCTGCATCGCGAAGCTCCGTTCAATCGGAAGCAGGCAGCGAGCGGGAGGCGCCGGCGGCGTCTCAGCCGGTGGAGACCGAGCCCTCCGCACCCGTGATGGAAGACGCGGCAAAGGAAGAGACCATAGCCAGGATCGATGAGGCACCGCCTGTGCCGCCTGAGCTTCAGCCAGAGGTCCCGGATGAGCCGGCGTGGGTTGAGCACCAGCAGGCACCTCCGGAGATCGAGAAGTCCGAGCCTCCTAGAGCCAAGCCGGAGTCCGAGGTGAAATCTCCGGTCAAAGAGAGGACAAAAGAGCCGACGAGAGCCAAGAAGGCCAGGAGCGAGCCCAGACGCAAAGGTGGCGCGCCGTCGCGTGCCATGTCGGGCGCAGCGCGATCCAGCAGCATTTCCGCCAGCACGGGCTCGGCTATCAACTACGCCGCCCTTGTGCGTGCGCATGTGGCAGCGCGCAGACCGCCTGGAACCGGCTCACACGGCACCGTTGTCGTTACATTCGGCGTATCGCGCTCGGGTGGGCTCAGCTATGCGAGGATTGCGCGCTCGTCCGGTGATGTCGGGCTTGATCGCAACGTGTTGTCCGCAGTGCGCGGCGCGGCGCCGTTTCCGGCCCCACCGCCTGGTGCATCGCCGGTCCAGATGGGTTTCACGATGCCGTTCTACTTCCGATCGGAGAATGGCCGCTGAACACGGGCTTCGTCTATCAAAGAGCGCAACCGTGATCCCGGACGATTGGATAGAAGCTCCCTGCGCGCAGCCTTCGCAGAAGCATGTGGCTCAGGCTGAGGCGCGGCAGAATGCGCTCACCAAGCCGCGCGGCTCTCTGGGCGTGCTCGAGCGCATCGCTATACAACTTGCTGCGTGCCAGGAGAGGGATTGCCCGGGCGTTGCGTTGGCCCGCATCATCCTGTTTGCGGGCGACCACGGCATCACCGCGCAGGGTGTCTCCGCCTACCCGTCTGCCGTCACGGTGCAAATGCTGGACAACTTTGCCCGCGGCGGCGCCGCGATATCGGTACTCGCACGTGAGCTTGGTGCGCCGTTGGAGGTGATCGACGTCGGTACGCTTGCAGCGACGGAAATCGCGGGTGTCATCACGGACAAGCCATGCTGCGGCACCCGGGACTTTTCACGTGAGCCGGCAATGACGACCGAAGAAATGAGGTTCGCCCTCGCGGCCGGCCGTCGCGCCGTGCAGCGTGCGGCAGGACAGGGCGCCGATCTGCTGATTTTCGGCGAGATGGGGATCGGCAATACCACCTCGGCGGCTGCGGTCGCTGCGGCGCTTCTTGCGCGATCGGCAGACGACGTCGTGGGCGCCGGCACGGGCCTCGATAGAGAAGGCATCCGCCGCAAATCGCTTGTTATTGCGGAAGCGTTGAAGTGGCATGGACTGCACCGGGCAGAAGCTCTCCCTCTCGACGTACTGATGCGCGTCGGCGGCTTGGAGATCGCGGCGCTGACAGGTGCGATCGTCGCCGCTGCTCAGGCCAGGGTGCCCATCCTCATCGATGGCTTCATCGTCACGGTGGCGGCGCTTGTGGCCCTACGTCAGAACTCTTCATGCCAGCCCTGGCTCATCTACTCGCATCGTTCGTCCGAGAAGGGGCACCGGCTGGTGTTGGAGGCGCTCGGCGCGGAGCCCATTCTCGACTTGAAAATGCGGCTCGGCGAAGGATCGGGGGCTGCGGTGGCTCTGCCTGTCGTGCGGCTCGCCTGTGCTCTGCACGCCGGGATGGCGACGTTCGAAGAAGCTCACGTGTCGGAGCGCGGCTGATGCCTCTGATCGACCTGCTCCGTCACGGTGAAACGGAACGGCATGGTCTCCTCCTCGGACGCACCGACGTCGCGTTGTCGGAAGCCGGGTGGCAGCAGCTCGAACGGCAAGCCGCCAGCCGCACGTGGTCATCGATCGTTACCTCGCCATTGCGCCGCTCGCGCGAGCCGGCCGAGAAGCTGGCGCGTCTGCGCGGTCTGCCTCTGCTCACCGACGATGATTGGGCGGAGCTCGACTTTGGCGATTGGGATGGGCGTCCGATCGCCGAACTGCGCGCCGATCCGGCTATCGCCAGGCAACTGGATGCCTTCTATCGCGATGCCGAAGCACCGGGGCCGCCGAATGGCGAGAGCTGGCGCTTGCTTTGCGGTCGGGCCGCGCGTGCCATTGCCCGTCTCCTGAAGCTGGAGACGAACGGCACCGTGCTCGTCGTCTCCCACGCGGGCCCCATGCGTGCGGCGCTCTCGATTGCCTGCGCTATCCCGCTCGAGCACACATGGGCTATTCGGATCGATCCTGGAACCCGTGTCACGCTACATGTCGAACAGGACGACGGGCATCTCTGGGGTGAGATCGTCGAGGTCGTGCAGCCATGACGTTCCGCACCTTCGGTCATGCGCTGCAGTTCCTGACCCGGTTGCCGGCACCCCGATTTGCCGAGTTCAACCCGGATGACCTATCGCGCTCGGCGATCTGGTTCGCGGTTGTGGGCGCCATCATCGGCATTGTCCTCGCGCTCGCTCTCTGGACCGGCCAGCAGGCGTCGCCTTGGATCGGTGCACTTGTCGCGCTGGTCGTGTGGGTCTGGATCACCGGCGGCCTGCATCTCGATGGGCTCGGCGATGTCGCGGATGCGCTCGCTGCCGCGCATCGATCTCCGGAGCGTTTTCTCGAGGTCTTGCGCGATCCACATGTCGGCGCCTTCGGTGCCATGGCAATTGGGCTCCAGCTCATTGCCAAGCTCGTGCTGCTTGCGGAGATTTCCGGGCTGCCGGCGCTGTTCGCGCTCGCTCTCGTGCCGGCATGGGCACGCTGGGGACCGCTCGTATGGAGCCTTGCCGTGCCGCCGCTGGCAAGCGGATCCGGCGAGCGCTTCTCATGGCAGATCAGCTGGCCGATGGCGGCCGCGCAGGGGCTTGTCCTGGCGCTGCTAAGCCTCTGGCTCGCCCCCGTACTGCTCGGTGCTCTGCTCGTGGTTCCCGCAATTGCCGTATATTGGAAACTCCGATTGGGCGGGATCACCGGTGACTGCCTCGGCGCCGGCGTCGAGATAACGGAGACGCTGCTCTTGCTCCTCGTTGCCGTGGCCGTGGCATAGTGCCTAAGACATCGCGAACCGCAACTGAAGGGAACACAACGATGAAAGCTGCGATCAGCGAGACAGGTGCCGACAAAAGGCTGTTGTGGATAGGGTTGCTGACGGCGGCAGCCGTTGTGCTCAGCGGCGTCTATGCATGTGCGACGCCATTTGCCGCGCTCGCCGCGTTGGCCGCACTCGACATCGATCGCCGCGACGGCCTCATTCTCGTCGGTGTGATCTGGCTCGCCAACCAGATCGTCGGATTCGGATTCCTCGGCTATCCGCAGGAGCTGCAGGCCTATGCCTGGGGGATCGCGATCGGCGCGGGTGCTGTCGCTGGTTTCCTGTGCGCAAGGGTACTCGTGACTGCTATCGCGTCGACCAATCGGCTTCTCGCCGCCGCTGCGGCATTTGGCGTAGCGTTCGTCGCCTATCAGGCCGTGCTCTACGCAGCGACGTTCATCCTGCCGAGCAGCGAGGGCGCCTTCAGTTTCGCGGTGGTGTCCTACGTTGCTACCGTCAATGCGGTAGCTTTCCCGGTGCTTCTCGCTGCCCATCGGGTGGCAGTGGCGGTCGGTGTGGTGAGCCGAAATATTCTCGAAGGAGCCGCGACGATGCCTGGGGCACAAGGGGTCTGACGGTCACTCGGGAGGGTTGCCCGGATAGAAGACCGCCACTGGTGCGGCATAGTCGGGCAGCGCCAGTGCGGCTGGGATTTCCTCGCCCGAAGCGAAGAACTGCGGCAGAAAGTGCGTATGCGCGCCCTCAGGCGACCGCCCGCCGGGCGGCGGTATCGCCGAGAACACTTCGATGCGGGCGAGGTTCGATGCGACGACCCGCGTCGGGCTCTCGGCAAGGATCTGTGCGCCGGCCTTGGCAAAAACCTCGCGCCAGGACAGGCCCGCGAGCGCATTCAGCCGGTCCGCGAATTCCGCATTGCCGGTCCGGATGCAGAAACGGCTGAAGCGGCGGCCGAGCCCGAAATCGAACAGCGCTTGACCACGGTGATCGGCATCGATGGCATTCTGATCGGTGCCGAGTGCGGTAAAATGCTCGGGTTTGCTCTCGTCGAGCCGTGCGCGCGATTGGCCGAGAACGATGGGGCCATCGCCGTCGAACGCGAAGGCGCGCAACCTGTCCGTCGCGCGCAGACGGAATAGAGCATCGTCAGCGCGGCCGACTATGAAGTCCGGTCCGGTTGAGACAGAGACACTGCGAGCCGGCTGGCAGGGAAACTCGGCAATCGCGCCCGGCATCCCGGTTACCCATGTGCCTCTACGCTCCATGATGGTTCCCGCGACCCAGTCGAGGATCTCGTCGCCGGTCCAGGGCATCAGGCGAATGCGCACCGCCAGTGCTGTCAGCCGGTCGGGCAACTTCTGCCAGATGGCATTCCGCCCGGATTCATCGAGCGACGCCCAGGCGGCGATCTCGTCGCCCGTGCGCGCGCAACCGAGGCAGAAACCGCTCTGCTCGTCGAGCTTGCAGACGCCGATGCAAGGCGAATGGCGGGGGCGGACCGGGGTAGCGACGTTCATGCCGTCAATCCGTACAACATCCTGGAGTTCCGGCAAACTGGCAGGTGCTCGGCGGCTCTCGCGCGAGGCAACTGTCCCTGCGGTCCATTTCTAGTTCGGCTACTTGAGCTGCAATGGAAGTCCTGCTGCAAGAAGAAAAACGCGATCGGCCAGGGCCGCAACACGCTGATTGAGCTGGCCTTGCGCGTCGCGGAAGCGGCGACCGAGAGGTGTGTCGGGCACGATCCCGAGGCCGACCTCGTTGGAAACGACGACCACTGGCCCAGATGCGACAGTGAGCGCGGCAATGAGGTCATCGCTGGCAGCGACAATGTCGGCGTCCGCAAGCAGTATGTTGCTCAGCCAGAGTGTCAGGCAGTCGATGACGATCGGCTGCCGGGAATCGTCGAGCGCAATGAGCGCTTTGGACAGATCAAACGGCGCCTCGATAGTCCGCCAGCGGGCATCGCGGCGACTGCGATGGTGATGGATCCGCGCCCGCATCTCGTCATCGAGAGCTTCCGCTGTCGCCACGTAAACCCACGGTGGTGCTAAACGCATGACGAGCTCTTCCGCATATCGGCTTTTGCCTGAGCGTGCGCCGCCAAGGATAAGAGTAAGGTGATAAAGATGGGCGGAAGGCATGTGTAAATTTCGACTTCAGCGCATCGGAAGCCTGCTCTTTAGGTCGCGCGGTACTGCGGGCGCAAGCATTTAGTCGCCAGCGTATCCCTCGATGCGCACAACAAGGATGAAAGCCTGGGATCAAGCGTCGAGCTGCGCCAGAGCAGTCGGCGGGCATATCCGGGCGTCGGTTGCCGCCCGGGTAGTAGTCATTTGACCAGACACTGTGGTCTACTGGACAGAGGCTGAAGCTACACCTTTGCGGAGCATAACTCGTGAGCGATATCCTGTACGAACAGCGTGGGCCGGTCACGCTCATTACTATCGACCGTGCCGAGAAGATGAATTCGCTCGATTTTGCGGCGAACGATGCGTTGACCGAAGCCTGGCGGCGTTTCGATCGCGACGCGACAGCCCGTGTCGCCGTGATCACCGGGGCGGGGGATAAAGCCTTCTGCGCGGGTGCGGATCTCAAGACCTATACAATCGACTTCGCCAATCGGCCCGCCCCCGAATTCCGCCGGCGCTATACCGACGGGCCCGGCTTCGCAGGCATCACGCGCAATATGGATATCGGCAAGCCCATTGTCGCGGCTGTCAATGGCTTTGCCATTTCGGGTGGCTTTGAGCTGGCTCTCGCGTGCGATATCCGCTTCTGCTCACCGAATGCCGAGTTTGCACTTCAGGACGTGAAATGGGGCTTTCATGCCTGCGATGGCGGGTTGATACGCCTCCCCCAGATCGTCGGGCTTGGCCACGCCATGGAGATCGTGCTCTCGGGCGAGCGCGTCGATGCGGAGCACGCCTACCGGATCGGTCTCGTGAACCGCATCCATCCGGCCGACCAACTCGTCGGCAAGGCAATGGACTATGCGGCGATGCTTGCCAGTCGAGCGCCACTTGCTCAGCGCTTCGCGAAGGACGTCATGCGGCGCACGATCGGCATGTCTTTCGAGGAGGCGCTGAAGTTCGAATCGCGTTCCTTCTACGACCTTGGCGGAACGCAGGATATTCGCGAAGGTACGACGGCCTTCCGCGAGAAGAGAGAGGCCCGGTTCGAAGGTCGGTGAGCGAGCAGTGAAGTCGTGATGCCAGCCTGTGATGAGGGTGCGTGGGCAAGGAAGGCTGTGCGTCTCAGTCGCTGAGTTCGCCTCGCACCGCGAGCCGGCTGGAAGCCCAGATCACGACAAACCCGAGGACGATGAAGGCCCAGAACGCAGGGCGATGCAGCAGAAGCTCGGGCGATATGGCGAAGACCTGGCGCCCGGCACGCTCGATCATCGGGCCAAGGACGAAGGCGAGCACGAGGGGCGCGAGCGGCCAACCTCGCGCGCGCATGATCCAGCCGAGCAGTCCGAACAATGCACAGACCCACACGTCGAACATGCTGTTGCGGGTGCTGTAGGCACCGACCATGCAGACGACGAGGATGATCGGCGCAAGGATGGGATAGGGGATCGTGGAAAGTCGGACCCAGAGGCCGACGAGCGGCAGATTCAGGATCAGCAGGATGACGTTGCCGACGAAGAAGCTGCCGATCAGCGTCCATACCAGATCCGCCTGCTGCGTGAAGAGGAGCGGGCCAGGCACGATGCCGTACAAGGTGAAGGCTGCGAGCATGAGCGCCATGGTCGGTCCGGTCGGGATGCCGAGCCCCAGCAGCGGGATCAGGTTGGACATTGCCGTCGCGTTGTTGGCGGCTTCCGCGGAGGCGACGCCCTCGATCGCTCCTTTGCCGAACCGCTGCGGCTCGGACGATCGATAACGCTCGATCGAGTACGATAAAAACGACCCTATCGACGGCATCATGCCCGGGAGCAGGCCGAGAATGAGCGAGATACCTGTCGCTCGGGAAGCTGCGGCCAGTCCCGCTTTCAGCTCCGCCGGTTCCGGCATCAGCTTGCCGATGCGGCTCGTGATTGCCGGGCCGGCCTTCTCCTGCAGGGAGGAGAGTACCTCGCCGACACCGAACAGGCCGATCATGACCGGTACGAGGTCGAAGCCCTGCAGCAGCGGTGCTTGCCCGAATGTGAGACGTGGCAGTCCGGAGGAATCATCAAAGCCCACGGATGCGAGCAGCATACCGAACAGGGTCACGAGAACGGCGCGAAAGAGCGACGAGCCAGCGAGGGCGGCGATTGCCGTAAGGCTGAACAGCCCGAGGCCAAAATACTCCGCCGGACCGAAGAGCAGCGCCAGACGTGCGACCGATGGGCCGACCAGCGCGACGACGACGGCACCGACGATGCCGGCCAGAAATGATGCAATGGCCGCCATCGCGAGCGCCGGACCCGCCTTGCCGCGCTTGGTCATCTCGTAACCATCGACCGCCGTCACCATCGACGAGACCTCGCCCGGCACGTTGACGAGGATGGCCGTCGTGGAGCCGCCGTACTGGGCGCCGTAGTAGATCGCCGCCATGGTAATGATCATGCCGGTGGGCGGCAGGAACGTCGTGAATGGAAAGAGGATCGCGACGGCGGAAGCGGCACCGACGCCGGGTAGAACGCCGACCAGCGTGCCGAGCAGGCATCCCACAAAGGAATAGGCGAGATACTCCAGCGTCAGCACCGACAGGAGGCCGTTCAGGAGATCCATGAAGCTCTATCCCTCGCGTGGCGTCGGCAGCTAGCGTGCTGGCCCGGAGATCGGCGTCGGGAGGCTGATCAAGGCCACGGGAGAACGCCCTGCGGCAGCGTCATGTTCAACGCCGACCAAAGCCAGCCGGACCCGGCGGCGAATGGTATCGCAATTGCCGCGACGGTGAGAGGGCCATAGCGGCCGAAGATCCGGAGATAAGCCGCCATGAAGAGCGCAGTGGCCAGCACATAGCCAAGCGGGGTGATCAGGGCGACGTAGAGCAGCAACAGCACGAGTGCGATCGCCGGCGGCTTGAAGAGTACGTCGGGCTCTGTCGCGGATGCGGCCTCCGGCCCGCGAAGGATATCGCGTGCGATTTGGACGCAGGCTCCGGCGACGAGCATTCCCCCGAGTGCCGCGATCCAGCCGCCGGCCTCGACACCGCCGGGTGTCTCCGCCTTTGTCGTGATGATCCGCCAGCCGTCGACGACGCCCGCGCCGCCTAGAACGATAAGAAGAACGGGCTCGAGAAAGCGGGTGAGAGAAGCAGCCTCTCTCCCCGAGGCCTCTCTCTCTTGCGGCGAGGGCGCGTTCACGAAGCGTGCGCCACGGTCAGCGGAGGTCGCTCAGGGTCTTCACCTCTTCCTTGATGAAGGCCGGCATAACGGATGGGGCCTTGTAAGACGGCAGATTACCGACGGCAGCGAGATCCTTGATGTACTCCGGTCGCTTCACCATCTTCTGCACGGCATCGTCCAGACGCTTGACGATGTCCGGCGACATGCCGGCGGGGCCGGAAAGCGCATTCCAGCTCGTCAGAGGCACATAGACGCCCGCTTCCTTGGAAGAGGGCACGTCCGGCAGCGCCGGCACGCGTTCGTCGCCCGTGACCGCAAGCGCGCGAAGATCACCGGATGCCATGAGCGACGTCGCAGCGCCGATGTTGCCGCCTGAGAGGTCGATGTGTCCGCCCGCAAGCGCCACCATGCCCGGCCCCGAGCCGGCGAAGGGTACTTTCTTGACCTTCGAAGCGTCGACCCCGGCAACACTCAAAAGCTTGAGCATCGTCGTATCCGTGAAGCTCGTTCCGCCCATCCAGCCGATGCGCAGCGATTCCGGATTGCCGCGGGAGGCTTCGGCCATGTCCTTGAGGGACTTCCACGGCGACTTCGCGTTGACGGCGTAGATGTACGGTCCGGTTGTGAGCAGCGGCCCCCACGTGCGCTGGTCGACCTTATACGGCAGGTCCGAGACGAGCGCGTGGAGTGAGCTGGTCGCCGGTGAATCAAAGAGAAGATTGTAGCCATCCGGCGCAGCGCTCATGACCGACATGGCACCGGGAATGGAGTTGCCGCCGGGCTTGTTGACGACGTTGACCGGTTGGCCGAGCTCCTCCGAGAGGTATTTTGCGGCGATGCGCGCCAGCACGTCCGTGCCGCCGCCCGCTGCAAACGTCACCACCAGTGAGATCGGGCGACGCGGATAGGTTGCCTGCGCCAGCGCGCCCTGGCTGAGCAGAAGGGAGCCGAGGCCCGCCGCGATGACTGCTCTGCGTGTCCATCTCACAACCATGGCAAGTCTCCCCTTTCAGGCGGATGTCCCGATCTCGGCCCGGTCGGCCTCGAGATCGAATATGGCGCCCTCGCACACGAACGGCTCCTGCACGGGCGGCAGGGCGAGAACCGCATCTGCGACGTTCTTCAGCGTCGAGCCGACGGGCTTGACGCCCGCGGCAGCACAGGCCGACATCATCTCGTCGAGCATGACGCGCAGGCGGCGATACACGGGATCCGAGGTGTCGCGGTAGGCGTAGTGATTGTGTGTGATCGCGTTGAGGACCGGCACCGCGGGCGCTCGCTCGCGCACCTGTGCGACGATGTTGGTCGCGATGGTACGATAGCTCACATCATACTGGCCGGGCCAGTCCACGTCCGGCCGGAAGTCTGCGTACATGCTGCGCCCAGCCGGGCCGCTCAATGATTTCGAGAAGTCGGCCGACAGCGGCATGTTGGCGAAATCGAGTGCACCGAGCGCCTGGCGGAAGTTCGGATTGGCGCGATGCGGATCCGGCTGGCCACCGACCCAGATCGCCTGCATTTCGGGAATGAAGCGGCCGGGCGCCGTGCACGAGCCCCCACGGAAGCCCTGTTCCCGCAGCACATTGAAGATCGCATCGTTGGCCGAGAATGTGCCGGGGCGGAAGTATTCCGGCCTATGACCGATCGCCTCCGCCCAGATCGCTGACGACTCGGCCAACAGGTCCTTCTGCTCGGTTGCAGAAAGGCCGCCATAGTGGGCGAGGTACTTTTTGCCGTCATGGCGCCACAGCGCGTACTTCCACGGGTGCATGTGGAGGCCGATGCAGGCCCCCTTGCTCTCGAGCTCACGAAACATCGCAGCCTGGGCAACTGCCGCCTCGGGATGAACGAAAAGCGTGACCGGCAGGCCGTAGTGGGTCGCAATCTCGACGTAGCCGCGGACGGCGTCCTCGCCAGCCCGCCAGTCGGCCGGCCCGGTTGCGGCCGGATGACTGGTGGCCGTCGTCGGCTCGCAGTCCATCGTCAAGACGACCTTGATCTCTTTCATCGTGGCTCCAGCGAGTGGATCGCAGTTTGCCTTCGACATCAGCGTCCGGGAAAGGGCGCCGCGCCGCACGGGATATGGATCAAAGGTGCCCATCTTCCCGATATCGGGTCAAATACGAAAGCGCGACCAGTTCATTCCTTGCAGCTATGAACGCTGATGCTTTTTTGGGCGATGAGACCGGGATCCACGCAACGTCGATGTCGCCATCGGGATTGCGTCCGCCACCATATCCAAAAGGCGATGTGCTGCGGACGATGGGGGGCTTCCAGCGAGCGTGAGCGCGCCGAAGTCGAAGCTGAAGCTCGGCTCGATCGGGCGGACCTCGAGGCGATCGCCGTAGAAGTATGCCGTGACCGGATCGACGAGCGCCACGCCCACGCCGGCGGCCACCAGCTCGCATGCTACGGCGGCAAAGGGAGTTTCGACCGCCACGGCGGCGTCGAGGCGCGTCTTGTCGAAAAGCATATCCATGTTGTCGCGCGATCGGTCCTCGCGGCCGAGCGAAACGAGGGTTTCGTCTTCGAGATCTTCGGGCCGCAGTTCCTTTTGCCGCGCAAGTCGGTGTCCCGGGGGCAGGACGACGACTGCAGGCAATACCGCAAGGGTATGGCGTTCGAGCGTGGTCGGCTTCCCCGGTACGGGATAGGCAAAGCCGATATCCACCTCGCCCGACGCCACCATCTCGACCACGCGCTGGGAGGGGGCGAGCGACAGCACCGCGCGGAGCTCCGGCTGATCGTGTCGGAAGCGCGCGAGAACGCGCGGGATGAGCCCAAAGCCGAGCGCGGGCAGCGACGCGATCCTGAGCTGGCCGACGCCCTTGGCGCGCATTTCGTTTGCGACGTGCTCGATGCGGCTGAGCTTCCGGAAGAGATCGTCCACTTCCTGGGCGAGCCGGCGAGCTTCGGGCGTCGGAAAGAGGCGCTTGCGCACACGCTCGAAGAGGCGGACACCGGTCTCCGCCTCGAGCTCCTGGAGAAGCTTGCTGACGGATGGCTGCGAAATGCGAAGCAGTTCCGCGGCACGGGTCGCCGACCCGGTCTGCAGAACCGCATGGAACGCCTCCAACTGCCGGATCCGGGCTCGGGACATCGATTGTCTGATCATAGCCTCAACGAATGAACACCCCTCGCTTCGATATTTGACGCGTGGCAGCCGCGTTGACAACGTCTGGATGTAATCGGCGCCGCGGTGCAGTGCGGCACATCAGCAGGCAATGCAGGTCATGACGTCCAGGAAAGTTGCGATCATCGGGGCTGGCATCGTCGGCGCGTGCACGGCTCTGATGCTTCAGCGACGAGGCCATGCGGTGACGATTATCGACCCGAAGCCGCCGGGTGAAGGGGCCTCGTTCGGCAATGCCGGCTGCTTGAATGGCTCCTCGATCGTGCCGATGTCGATGCCGGGCATGCTGAAGAACGTGCCTGGCTGGATGTTCGATCCGATGGGGCCTTTGTCGGTCCGATGGAGCTATCTGCCCAAGATTGCGCCGTGGCTCGTGCGCTTCGTGCAATCGGGGACGCCAGCGAAGGTGACGGCGCAGGCGCAGGCCTTGCGAGCGCTCCTCGGGCCGACCGTCGCGACGATGACGGATCTTGCGCGTGAGGCCGGTGCTGGCGATCTCGTGCGCCATGACGGGCACATCTACGTCTATCGTTCTGAAGAGGGCTTTCAGAAGGACCAGGCGGGCTGGTCTCTGCGTCGTGAGAATGGCGTCCGGCTCGAGTATCTCGACCGCGATGAGCTCCGCGACTTTGATCCTGTGCTGTCGCCGCGCTTCGTACGAGGCGTTCTCATCCCGGAGAATGGGCATACGACGAACCCCTCGAAGCTCGTCAAGAGTCTCGTCGAGCACGCTCTCAGGAATGGTGCCACCCTGATTGCCGCCTCCGCAACCGGCGTCGCCCTTGACGGCGCAACTGTCCGTGCCGTTCAAACGGACCGTGGTGATGTTCCGGCGGAGAGTGTGGTGATCGCCGCGGGCGCACACTCCAAGCCCTTCGCCGATCGGCTGGGGGATCGCGTTCTGCTCGACACCGAGCGTGGCTATCATCTGATGATCGCGGACCCTGAGGTGCGACCTAAGCTTCCAACCACTGAGGCGGAAGGCAAGTTTGTCGTCACCATGATGGAAGGCGGCTTGCGGCTCGCCGGTACCGTCGAGCTCGGCGGCCTCGACCTTCCCCCGGATTGGCGACGCGCACGCGTCCTGCTTGACCATGCGCGGCAGCTCCTGCCGGCTCTCTCCAGCTCCTACGATGAAAAGCGCCTCAGTCAGTGGATGGGTTTCCGGCCGAGCCTGCCTGATTCATTGCCCGTCATCGGCCGATCGGCTGCGACGCCGGACGTGCTCTACGGTTTCGGTCATGGCCATGTCGGTATGACGGGCGCGCCTATGACGGCAAGAGTGCTGGCCGAGCTGGTTTCCGGAGAAACGCCAGCTCTCGACCTCAAGCCGTTCTCACCGCGGCGCTTCATGTGAGACGCATGTAAGGCGATCGAAGGTCTTTAGGCCGGCTGCCGTCTTTTCTTGCTTTGATCGACGTCGTCCACGGCGAGAACCTTGCCGTCGATGGCACCGTGTAGATTGGCCCCCGTCAGCAGGCCGTGGATCTTTGCAAACTCCTCGATGAGGTAGTCGCTGATCACTCTTATACGCGCCAGATTGCGCGAGTCCTCTCGATACACGAGATACCACGACCGGACGAGCGAGGTTTGCGACGGCAGGACCGGCACGAGCGACTCGTGCATCCGCGTCAGAAAATGCGGCAGGACGCAAATGCCGAGCCCTTCGATCGTCGCATGCAGTTGCGCGATCATGCTCGAACTCTGAAACCGTGCCTCGACGTCGGGAAGCACGAGTTCCAGGTAGTCGATATAGGAAGAATACATCTGGTCGTCGGTATAGTTGATGAGCTCATGTGATTTGAGATCGGACAGCTCTCGGATCGGCGCCGCCGCCTTGATGTAGTCGCGGCTCGCGTAGGCGCACAGGGTGTAGTCGGAGAGCTTCTTGCTGACGAGCTGGCCATGCTCTGGCCGCGAGAGTGCGACGACCATGTCGGTCTCGCGCTTCGTCAGGCTGAAATTGTGCGGCATGGCTGCCAGTTGAACCGAAAGATTGGGATGGGCCTTCGAGAGCTTCGCCAGCCGCGGCGCGAGCAGGAAGGCCCCCACCACCTCCGGCGCGCCGATCCGCACCGAGCCGCTCACGGCCATATCCTGGCCGCCGATATCCTCCTCGGCGCGCGTCACGACGGCCTGCATGGCTTCGGCTGCCTCGAGCAGCCGCGCACCCGCCGTGGTTAGCACAGTGCCGCTCGGTGTCCTCTCGAAGAGCTTGGACCCGATCCGCTCCTCAAGGGCGGCGATATGACGGCTGAGCGTCGAATGCTCGACGGATATCGCGCGCGCGGCAGCAGATATCGACCCCTGCCTCGCGATGGCGATCAGCGATCGCAGATGGTCCCAATGGAAGGGCCTGGCCACAGCTCCTCGATTTTTGCACAGCCACTCCTGCAAACTGCGGGATAGTTGAGCACACTCAAGCGATCTACAACAACTATCAAAGCTCCGACCAACCCCGGCATCTTTGTCGGAGTATCGACGGTGGGGCGTCTATGGACTGCCGCAGGCGGCACGTGTGCGGACCGAAGAAAAACAAGAAAATACAATAAGAAAAGAATAGTTGGAGGAGACGATGAGACAGAATGCGCCCGGCGGGTCTCTTGCTGGCGTCGCGCCGCTACCGGCGCTCGCATCCAAACCTACAGCTCGGCAATTCCGGGGTCTCCCCGGAAGCGGGATCGACGGCGAGCCAGCCGGCATCCGTGGCGTGATGCCAATCGCCGGCCGTCAGCAGCAGCCACAGGGCCGGGGTTGATCGT
This sequence comes from Pseudomonadota bacterium, assembly GCA_963205015.1. Taxonomy (GTDB): domain Bacteria; phylum Pseudomonadota; class Alphaproteobacteria; order Rhizobiales; family Hyphomicrobiaceae. The sequence continues at coordinate 15,240 of CAUJKI010000276.1, read as the reverse complement.
GAATCTCTCTCAAACCGTCCGCCGCGTCGCCAAGCGCCTGCCGAACCACCCCGCGATCACGTCGGAGCGCGGGACCATCAGCTACGGCCAACTCGAGACCAACATCGGCCGCATCGCCGGGGCATTGCGCGGACGCCTCGGGCTGGCGCGTGGCGCCCGGGTCGGGATCGCGATGGAGAACTGCGCCGAGTACTTCGAGGTGCTCTACGGCATCTGGCGCGCTGGCCTGGTGGCCGTGCCGATGAACGCCAAGCTGCACGAGAAGGAGATCGCGTTCATCCTGGGTAATGCAGACTGCAAGGCCTGCTTCTGCACGCCCGAGCTGGCCGATCGGCTCGGCGCGCTGCAGATCTTCGCGCCCGGAATGCCCGGCGTCCTGTCGACCGACAGCAAAGACTATGCGGCTCTCCTCGCATCCGACTGTATCGACGACGTCGAAAGCGGACCCGAGGATGAGGCCTGGCTGTTCTACACGAGCGGGACGACCGGCCGGCCGAAGGGCGCGGTGCTCTCGTTTCGCAATCTGCTGTTCATGGCCCATTGCTACTACGCCGACATCGACAATCTCGACGAGCGCGACGTCAAGCTGCACGCGGCGCCGCTGTCGCACGCCTCGGGCCTCTACGCCATTCCTCACCTCGCCAAGGGTGCGCACAACATCGTGCTCTCGGGGTCGTTCGAGCCGGATCGCATCTTCGACGTGCTGGCGCATCATCAGAGCGTCACCATGTTCGCCGCGCCGACCATGCTTTCGCGGCTGATCAATCACCAGCGCGCCGGCTCAGCCGATACGCGGGGGCTGCGGACGCTCTATTTCGGCGGCGCGCCGATGTACGTGAGCGATCTCAAGAAGGCGCTCGAGATCTTCGGGCCGAAGCTTGTGCAGATCTACGGGCAGGGCGAGTCGCCCATGACCATCAGCTTCGTCGGCAAGCATGTGCTTGCGCAGACCGACCATCCACGCAGAGAGGAGATTCTCGCGTCCTGCGGCGTGCCGCGGACGGGGGTGGACGTGAAGGTGGTCGATGGCGATGGGCGCGAGTTGCCGGCGGGCGAGATCGGCGAAGTCATCACGCGATCGGACTGCGTCATGGGCGGCTATTGGAACAACCCGGAGGCCAATGCCAAGTCGCTGCGCGACGGCTGGCTGTGGACGGGCGATCTGGGCTTCGCAGACGCGGAAGGCTTCCTGACGCTCAAGGACCGCTCCAAGGACATGATCATCTCCGGCGGCTCCAACATCTACCCGCGCGAGATCGAGGAGGTTCTGCTGACGCATCCGATGGTGCTCGAGTGCGCCGTCATTGGCCGCGAGCATCCAGATTGGGGCGAGGAGGTGGTGGCCTTCGTCGTGCCGCGCCCGGATGCGACGCTCACCGCTCAGGGGCTTGACGCTCTCTGCCTCGAGAACGTCGCGCGATACAAGCGGCCGCGCGACTATCGTATCGTCGAGAGCCTACCCAAGAACAGTTACGGCAAGATTCTCAAGACGGACCTGCGACAGCTTCTCAAGGAGAGCGGCAATGCGTGACGTAGCGATCACCGGCATCGGTTCGACTCTCTTCGGCAAGCACGAGGGCAGGGGTCTTGAGAGCCTGGCTGTCGAGGCCGCCAACACGGCGCTCAGGAATGCCGGCGTGTCGCGCAAGGAAATCGGCGCTCTCTATCTCGGCAACTTCATCGCCGGACCGCTCAGCGGACAAGAGGTCCTTGCCGGCATCGTCGCCGACGAACTCGGCCTGGAGAACATCCCGTGCACCAAGGTCGAAGGCGCGTGCGCTTCGGGCGGCATCGCCTTTCGCCATGCCGTGCTGGCGGTCAGCTCCGGCATGTGCGATGCGGCCCTCGTCGTTGGCGTCGAGAAGATGACGCACGCTTCGGGCGGGCAGGTGACGCAGGCGCTCAACTGCGCGATGGACAACCGGTCGGATGGGCCCTCGGGATTGACGTTTCCAGGCCTTTTCGGCCTCGCCTGGCGCATTCATGCGGCGAAGTACGGGACGACACGGGACGAGGTGTCGTCGGTCGTCATCAAGAACAAGGCCAACGGCCTCAAGAACCCGCTGGCGCAGCTTGGCGCCGAGCTGACCTTCGACGTCATCCGCCAGTCGCAGCCGATCGCCGATCCGATCCAGCTTTATGACTGCTGTCCCGTGAGCGACGGAGCAGCTGCGATCGTCGTCGTCGCGAAGGATCGCGTCAAAGACGCGCCCGACCTGCCGATCGACGTCCTGGCGAGTGTGCAGACGCGTGGATCACCGAGGATTGCCGGGCACCGCGACATCGTTTCATTCGACGCCACCGTCAAAGCGGCGGAGTTCGCCTATCGGGCCGCGGGGCTCGCCGCTAAGGACATCGACTTCGTCGAGCTACACGACTGCTTCTCGATGGCCGAGATCATCGATAGCGAGGACCTCGGCCTTGTGCCGCGCGGCATGGGCGCCAAGTGGGCTGCCGAGGGGCGTACGCGTGTTGGCGGCGACATTCCAATCAACCCGTCCGGCGGGCTGCTGGCGAAAGGGCATCCGGTCGGCGCGACCGGCGTCGGGCAGCTTTACGAGGCGGTGCTGCAACTCCGCGGCCTGCACGCCAACCAGGTCAAGGACGCCGGCATCGGCATGACGCACAATCTCGGCGGTTCCGGCATCGCCTGTACCGTCAGCATTCTCAAGCGGCCGGACGTCTGAGGATTGGAGGACCGACATGCCCGCGAGCGCAGGATTCGTCGAAGTTTTGAAATGCAGCGCCTGCGGCGCGCTCGATGCGGGGCCGCGTGAGATCTGTCCTGTTTGTCACGCACCCGCGTTGCAGCCCGGCAAGGTTCCCGGCGCAGGCTCGCTCCTGTCATGGACTGTCATCCGCCGGCCGCCGGCTGCCTTCCGTGCGGAGGGTAGCTACGCGGTCGCCGTGATCGAGCTGGACGCCGGCGTCAAGGTGACCGGCCGCCTCGATTCGCCGGATGCAGGCGGCCAACTCGGTGCGCGCGTGGTGCTGGCGGAGAGCAAGAATGGCGTGCCCGTATTTCGTCTTGCCTAGTATCTGATCGATCAAGAGCGCGTTTGTTCGAGCCGAGCGCGCAAGTGGGAACGAGGAGAGTAAAAGACGGACGCACTTCAGCCCGGGCGACAGCGGGCGCAATGAAAAGAAGCAGTGATCTAACCAGGAGGAAACAAGATGGCTATCAAGCACGGCAGCGCACTTGCGCTGCTCGCGGGCTTCGCCCTTTCGATTGGGAGTGCATCGGCCGAGAACGTGAAGATCGGCGTCGTCCAGGGCCTCAGCGGTCCGCCGGCGATCACCGATTTCGGCGAGTCCTATCTCCAGGGCATAAAGCTCGCCGTGAAGGACTACGAGGCCAAGGGCGGCAAGCACAAGATCGAGCTCGTCGTCTATGACGATGAAGCGAATCCGCAGAAGGCCGTGTCGTTGGTGCAGCGCCTGATGCAGAACGACAACGTGCCTGTGATCATCGGCACCGTCTCGAGCGGCAATGTGCTCGCATTCGCGCCAATCATGCAGAAAGCCGGTGTGCCTCTCGTGGCGGGGCCGTCGATTGCTACCAATATCACCGCGCAGTTCATCAAGGAGAGCCCGAGCTACATCTTCCGCTGCTCGATGGTGGAGAAGTTCCAGATCGAGAGCATGCTCGATTGGGGCACCAAGACGTTCAAGAAGATCGGCCTTGTCCACTCCACGACGGGCTATGCCGTCTTTGCCGCCAAGGAGATCCAGGAAGGCCTCAAGGCGCGCAATGTCCAGCTTGTCGCTGTGGAATCAGCCGCACCCAATGTCAGTGATCTGACGCCGCAACTACTGAAGATGAAGGAGGCCGGCGCCGAGCTGGTGCTGAACTTCCACGAGTCCTTCGAGCTGATCTATCGCCCCATGGCGAAGCTCGACTATCGTCCAATCATTGCCGGGAACTGGGGACTCTCATCACTCAAGGTCCTGCAGATCGTCGGCCAGAAGGAGATCGAAGGAACCGTGATGGGGCAGGCGCTCGACATGGCGCTCGACAGCTCCAAGGCCTTTGTCTCGCGCATGGAGAAGGAGTACGGCAAGGCGTTCCGCTGGCCGGTCATTGCCGCGCTCGGCTATGACGCGGGTCAGGTGGTTCTGAAGGCGGCAGATACGGCGAAGACGCTCGATCCCAAGGGCATGCGCGACGCGCTCGAAGCCGTCGACGGGATCCAGGCGATATCGGCGACACCCGCCAAGCCGTTTGGTCCCCAGGATCATGAGTGCCTCGACCGGGAGCACGTGTTTCTCGGCGTCTGGAAGGACGGGCAGGTAGTCAGACTGAAATACTGACCGCTGCGACCGGCGCTGCCTGCGCCTTTGAACTCGAACGGAGCATCGCCCGCCCATGTCGGCTGCGAATTTCGTCCAGCTTTTGCTGAGCGGACTGGCGATGGGGGCCATCTATGCCCTCACCGCCACCGGACTGTTCATCGCTCACCTCGCCACGACGCGATTGAACTTCGGCCAGGGCGATTTCCTGATGTTCGCCGCCTATCTGAGTATGGCTTTGCTGCTGGCGGGGGTTCCAGTGGCGCTGGTGATGGCGGTGGTCATCGTCGTTCTGGCGTTGATGGGCTGGGGCCTCGAGCGGTTCGCGATCCGCCCGCTCGATCGAATGCGCGCGCTCGTCGGTGGCCAATACTCCTGGATACTCACGACAATGGGCGTCGCCCTGATCGTCCAGAACGTGGTCACGCTGGTGTGGGGGAAATCATCGCAGTATTCTCCCCCGCTCTTTTCCGCAAACCGCCAGAACGTCGTGCAGGTCTTCGGCGCCGGGGTCTTCGTCGAGGAGCTGCTCGTGATCGTGGTGGCGCTGGTCGCGATCCTGCTGTTCTACGCGCTACTCTTCCGCACCCGACAAGGCCGCGCCATCTACGCCGTTGCATTCAGCCCCGAGACCGCGGCGCTTCTCGGCGTCAACGTGCGCCGGACGGTCGTGCTTGTGTTCGTCCTGGCCTCCGTTCTCGCCGCATTGTCGGGTGTGCTCGTCGGCCCGATCGTGACGGTGCATCCGTTCATGGGCCTGGTGTTCACCGTGAAGGCCTTCGCGGTGGCTTCGCTCGGCGGCTTCGCGAATCCGCTCGGGATACTGATCGGCGCGATCCTGTTCGGGGTGGTAGAAAGCTTCTCCAACTACATCAACTCGGCCTTCGGCGATCTTTATCCGCTTCTCCTCGTCCTGGCCCTGCTCGTGATCAAGCCAAGCGGACTGTTCGGGGAGGCAAAGACCGATGTTCGCTGAGACGAGTTTCAGTCCCTGGCTTCGCAACGGCGCATATGTGGCGATCGCCGTTGCCATCGCTCTCTTTCCTTTGCTGACCGGGAACACCTTCCACATCCATCTCGCGCAGACGCTGCTTTACACGACGATCGCGGTGATCGGCCTCAATCTGCTCCTTGGCCTCTCCGGCCAGATGTCGCTCGGCCAGGCTGGTTTCTATGCGATCGGCGCGTACGGCTCCGCCTTGCTGACCGCGAAGCTCGGTTGGCCGATTGCCGCGGCCATGCTGGGCGGCATTGCTCTCGCGGGAGCGGCGGGCTGTCTGGTCGGACTGGTCGCGCTCCGCACGCGCGGCCTCTATCTCGCGATGGCCACGCTCGCATTCGGCTTCATGGTCGAGATCGCGACGCAGCGTTGGGTCGACCTGACGGGCGGCACGATGGGCATCTACGGCATACCGGCCCTCGACTTCGGCTCGTCGACCATGGGCAAGGCCTACTTCCTATGGGTCGTCGGCGCCGTCTATCTGGCGGTGCAGATCACAAGCGACTACGTGATGCATTCGCGCGTCCGCCGCAATCTGCTGGCGCTCAAGGAGAATGAGAGTGCCGCGCGCACGGCAGGTATCAATGTGCCCGTCTGGCGCACGGCCGTGTTTGCCGTGAGCTCGGTACTCGCCGGCACGGCGGGCGCCTTCTTCACGCACCAGAATGCCTACATCAACAGCGACGCCTTCACTCTGAACCTGACGCTGACCATGCTGATCGCGACCGTTATCGGCGGTCTTGGCGCCTCTTACGGCCCGCTGATCGGTACTTTGATCACACTCATGATCGCGGAGCTGATCGCTTCGCTCTACGATGTGTCGTTCCTGGTAAACGGGATCATCCTTCTGACAGTCCTGCTGCTCTTCCCGCAGGGTGCGATCGGACTGGTGCAGAGCGTCGGGAAATTCCTGTTCGCCCGCTCCAGCGAGGGATCCGAGACGCAGGCGGCGCCAACGGACCGAGCCTTTGCGCTTCCGGTCGCGCCGCCTTCGACCGGGCCGACCTTGGTCGTCGAGAATCTGACGAAGCGTTACGGCGGCGTTGTTGCGGTAAGGGACGTTTCGCTGGCAATCGAGTACGGCAAGATACACGCTCTGATCGGCCCCAATGGAGCGGGCAAGTCGACCCTCATCAACTGCGTCAGCGGTCTCTATCGGGCGGACTCCGGGCGTATTCTGCTCAATGGCAAGGACGTGTCGTCGCTGCCGGCGCATGCGCGAGCGCACATGGGCCTTTCCCGCACGTTCCAGAACCTCCAGCTCGTGGGCAGCCTGACGGTCCTGGAGAACGTCCAGCTCGGCATCCGCTCGACCCGGTCGATGCCCGCGGACTTCTTTTCGTGGCTGCTGTCATCGACATTCGAGGTCGAGGAACGGGCTCGTGCGCTCGCTCTGTTGCAGCAGTTCGGCATTGCACACCTCGCCGCCGCCCGCCCCGAGGATCTGCCCTACGGCCATCGCAAGCTTGCCGAGTTGGCCCGTGCCATGGCCGAGGAACCCACCGTGATGCTGCTGGACGAGCCGGTGGCCGGTCTCAACGACCGCGAAGCGCAGGAGATTGCCGACGTCATCCGCCGGATCCGCGCCAGCGGCACGTCGATCCTGCTGGTCGAGCACAACATGGAGTTCGTGATGAAGCTCGCCGATCGCGTGACGGTGCTCGATTACGGCGAGAGAATTGCGCAAGGTGCCCCCGCGGAGGTTCAAGTAGATCCTCGCGTCATCGAAGCCTATCTCGGCGGCTCGCTCGAACAGTCCAACAGCGCCGGTAAGCTGGAGGCCGCGTCGTGATCGCGCTCGAGAAGGTCTGCGCGGGGATCGGTCGCGTGCAGATACTGCGCGACGTGGACATCCACGTCGATCCAGGCAAGCTCGTCCTCGTTCTCGGCGCCAACGGCGCCGGCAAGACCACGCTGCTGCGGGTGATCTCCGGATTGGTACCTCTCTGGAGCGGAAATCTGAGGTTCGATTCGAGATCCATTGCCGGCCAGCCGGCACATGAGCTCGCCCGCTCGGGCCTCGTGCACGTCCCGCAGGGCCGGCAGATCATTCCGACCCTGACGGTCGAGGAAAATCTCATCATCGGTGCGTCGCACCTGCCCGGGATCACGCAGGAGACGATCGCGCGCCGGCTCGAAGCGGAATACGAACGGTTCCCCGTGCTCAGAACGCGCCGCAGTCTCGCGGGCGGCTCGCTGTCGGGCGGCGAGCAGCAAATGCTCGCTGTGTCGCGCGGGTTGATGATGGGGCCCAAGCTGCTCATGCTCGACGAGCCGTCGCTGGGACTGGCGCCGCAGATGGTACAGCGGATCCTCGGTGCTCTCGCGGGCCTCGCGCGCAGCGGCATTTCGGTTTTGCTCGTGGAGCAGAAGACGATGGCGCTCGAGATCGCCGATCACGCCTATGTCCTGAAGAATGGCGCCATCGTGCACGCTGCCGCGGCGTCGGACATGGGCGATCACTCGGAGCTTTTCCGACACTACATGAGCTGATCGCAAGACAGTGCCGCTCGCGGAGCATCTGCGTCCAACTTGTTGGACACCCGCGATGTGGCGCAGCCCCAAGGCTCTCCGGAGGTCCCCATGAATTCAGTCAGGAAGGTTTTGCCCGCCCACCTCCAGAAGCAGAAGGAGGAGAAGCGCAAGATTACGATGCTCAGCATCTACGACTATGCCCTTGCGCTCCTGGCAGACCGTGCCGGTCTCGACACGATCCTGGTCGGAGATTCGCTTGCCATGACGGCGCTTGGCTACGACAGCACCGTGGCTGTTACGTTGGAGGAGATGCTTCATCACACGCGGGCTGTGTCGCGAGCTGCGAAGCGGGCGATGGTCGTCGCCGACATGCCCTTCATGTCGTATCAGGTCTCGGTCGAGGAAGCCGTGCGGAATGCCGGCCGTTTCCTTAAGGAAGCGGGCGCGGACGCCGTGAAAGTAGAAGGTGGCCGGACCATCGTGCCGACGCTTGCTGCCATTCACAACGCCGGCATTCCGGTGATCGGACATATCGGCCTGACGCCGCAAAGCGCTGCCCAGCTCGGCGGCCTCAAGGTGCAAGGGGGCGATGCCGGCGCAGGCTCGCGCCTCATAGAGGATGCCTTGGCATTGGAGGCTGCAGGGGCCTTCGCGGTCATCCTCGAGTGCGTGCCGCGCGAAGTTGCACGGCTGGTTACGGCCCGGTTGCGCGTTCCCACCATCAGCTACGGCGCCGGTGTCCATTGCGATGGACAAGGTCTCGTCTCAGCCGACCTCCTGGGGCTCTTCGAGCAGTTCACGCCGCGCTTCGCCAAGCGTTACGTCGACCTTGCCCCGCTGATCAGCGGGGCGTTCCAGAGCTATTGTGCGGACGTTGTCGCGGGTGATTTTCCCGACGCCGAGCACAGCTACGGCATCAATGCCGCGGAGCTCGAGAAGCTCGAGCTTGCGCTCGCGTCGCAGAGCGCGACCAAATCTTAGGCGATCGCAGGTGCGACCGGGGCGTGGCCCGAGACCGCAGCACAGCGTCGTGCGGCGAGGATCCTGCGCAGGAGCATCGCTGCAGGATGTCGTGCGTGTCGCGCATTCGATATTCTCAGCTGATCGATGCTCAACAAGCACGCCGGTCGTCGAAATGTGCAAGTTGTCGTCCGGAACTACATTCGCTATAGGCGATCCTTATCGCGCTCTGAGCGTTGGCGATTCGGACGGACCTGAGCTCGCTTGTAGCTATGGACGCAAACAGACGCCCATTCGCCGATATCATTGCCGGCTTGTCCACGAAGGCGGATAAGATTCGAGCGTTGTCACGCGCCGGATATGAGCGATCCGAAATCGCCGCCTTGCTGAATGTTCGATATCAGAATGTACGTAAAGCCCTTATCGATGCCGGCGCATCACAGCCAAAGCAGGCGCCCGCGGCGTCTCTCAGAATGGATGCGCCCAAAAAGGATGCGCCCGCCGGCGCGCATTCTTGGGAGGTGCTTCTTCAGGCGGGCTTCATCTTCATCGGCGAGTGGTTGCTTGGCAATGACGGCGTTATTTCATTGGGAGCGACGATTCCCGTGGATGCCGGAGTGTATGCATTCGTTGTGGACGACATCGTCAAGTACATCGGCGCCACGCGGCGCGGCTTGCGGCATCGTCTCCGGCGCCTGAACTCTAGTTTCACGCGGAAGAATTCGTCGGCGCGCGTGGAAATCCTTATAGCCGAGACGCTCGATAGCGGCAGACGCGTGAAGGTTCTTGTCGCGGCGCCCCAGCCGCTGGACTGGAAGGGTCTGCCCGTGGATACCTCGGCCGGCCTCGAGGCTGGACTGGTGGCCATGATGCGTCCGGAATGGAACCTGCGCACAAACTCGTGAAGCAGCCGATATGCTTTCCGGACGCTGCGCCGTCTCGGTCCTCCAATGAGCTGCCGCAGCCCACCCGTGAGTGCATATCAGTTCAACACGTTGCGCTAGGCGCTGCATGGAGAGCGCAGTTAATCGTGAAAAAGTGCCATTTCCGCGATGTGAGGCCACGCTCGGCGTATGTGGCTTCAATGCATCGCCCAACGACATGATTGCGACAGATTACTTGACTGCATGAGTAAACTTTCATTTTGTGATCTTCTTCGCGGTGCAGGCAGCCAGGCCAACCCCCCGCCCCCAACGCCGCGAAATCAGGGGAATGATCTCGGAATCGCGCAGCCGACTGCGCGTGGGGGACTGCAATGGACAAGAATCAAGAAGTGCGCGCAGCAGCGAGCGCCGAAACGCGTGCGCGACCGGCTGACAAGCTGCTGCTGGGGCATATGACGCTAGGCGTAGCCTCGATGTTGTTCGCGACGACAGCCGCGGCGCAGACAACGCTGCCGCCGCTCTCCGTCGAGACGAAGAAAGCACCGCCGAAGGCCAAGGCTAGAGCCAAAGCTAAGCAGGCTGCGCCAGTGGCCGCATCGCCTGCTCCCGCGGCTCCTGCACTGCTCGCGGATCCCGCCGACGCCGTCTCGGGACCTCCGGGAAGCCCGGCCAACTCGCTCGAGGCCGGCACGGGTATCGGTCGTCTGCCTGGAACCATTCAAGACACGCCCCAGACCGTTAACGTGATCGGTCAGCGCCAGCTTCGCGAGGAGAACGTCACCACCCTCGAACAGGCATTGCGGAGCGTTCCAGGCGTTACTGTCGCCATCGGCGAAGGCGGCGGCGGCATGAATGGCGACCAGTTCCGTATTCGCGGCTTTCAAGCCAAGGGCGACATCTATGTCGATGGTCTGCGCGACTTCGGCGTCTATGTTCGCGACAGCTTCGCCTACGAGCAGGTGCAGGTCCTCAAGGGACCGTCGTCCGAAGTATTCGGCATGGGTACGACTGGCGGCGCCGTCAATATCCAGCAGAAGACCGCTCATCTCGGCGATGCCGCGAGCGTCGACGTGACCGTGGGCATGGGGCCGATGGTGCGCACGACGGTCGATGTCAACAAGCAGATCAACAATACGACGGCGGCGCGCATCGTCGGGCTGTTCCACGATCAGGACATTGTCGGTCGCGATCATCTCTATTCCGACCGCTGGGGCATTCTCGCGTCGCTGGCCTTCGGGCTCGGAACCGACGAGAAGTTCACCATCAACTACCTGCACCAGTCTGGCAGGCGCAAGCCTGACATGGGTGTCCCGATCTTCGATCCGGACGGGGCGACCAATCCGCTTATGGGCAAGCCGGTCACCGAGTTCGGCGTCTCGCGCAAGAACTTCTACGGCAAGGTGACGGATATCGACGATTCCGACGTCGACATGCTCACGGCGCGCTACACGAAGCGTGTCAACGAGGGGCTGACGATCCACAACGACACGCGCCTCGCCATGTACAGCCGGTACTGGTTGCAAACCGTACCGAGCTGCGCTGCAGCCGACAGCGATCCGCTGACGAACACCTGCGGCGACAGCATCCTGAACGGTACGTTCAACGGCGCCTATTCTCTTGGCGGACCGGGTGGTGGATTCGACCAGGAATCCTGGGGCATCCAAAACGTCACGACGGCCGTCGCGAAGTTCCACGCCGGTGGGCTGCGTCACGAGTTCGTGGCGGGTATCGATGTCTTCTATCAGAATGACAAGCGCACGACGCTTGATCCCTCGCAGCCGAACGCCGCAAAGCTCGTCGGGACGATCGGAAATCCGATCTACGAGCAGAATCCCGGCTTCTTTATCAGCAGGAGCACAACTGCATTCAAGAAGGCGGAATCGGACAATATCGGAATCTTCGCGAGCGACCGTGTTTGGCTGACGCCGGAGTTCTCGGTCCTCGGTGGCATTCGCTGGGACCGGTTCTCAGCCTCTTATAACGCAACGGATACGCAAACAGGCTTGTGGGTCGGGTGCACACCCGTCGCAGGGTCGAATCCGCCGAGCTCGACTTGCGCCGTCGACACCGACGCGACCACGAGTTTCTGGAGTCCAAAGGCGAGTGTGATCTGGGAGCCGACGAAGCAGCAGACCTACTACATTTCCTATGCGAAGTCGTTCTCGTCGCTGGCTGGACAGTTCATCACCAACGACAACGCATCGATCGGCAACGATACGATGAAGCCGGAAGAGAACAAGCTCTGGGAGATCGGTGCCAAGTGGGCCCTTCTGGATGGTCGTCTCGGTCTGACCGCAGCCCTGTTCCGCGTCGACAAGGCGAACGCGCGCATACAGGACACTGTCGGCCAGCTGGTTGCCACAGGCGAAGAGCAGCGCGTCCAAGGTCTCGAGCTTGGTCTGACCGGCAGGCTTACATCCGCCTGGACCATTCAGGCCGCGTACGCCTACATGGACAGCGAGATTCTCGCCAATGCGGCCGGCAACAACAACAGTCCGCCGGCAAATGCAAACAAGGGAAATCGCGTAGCCTTCGTTCCTGAGCACGCCTTCTCGGTCTGGAGCACAGTCGAGATATCGCAGCTCATGAACCTCGGTCCGGGCAAGACGACGATTGGCGCCGGTGTCCGCTATGCCGACGAGATCTACGCGAACTCGGGCAATACCTCTATCATCCCGGCGACCTTCACGTTCGACGCGATGATCTCTTACGAGAAGGATGGCTGGCGCTTCGCCGCCAACGGCTACAACCTGACGGATGAGCTGAACTACGACGGAAGCTTCGGCAATCGTGCCGTCGTCGCCGCGGGCCGAACGGTGTTGTTCACTGTCGGCAAGAAGTTCTAGGGCGCTCCGGCGGCGCTTTCGGCGGATGCGGGCTCGAGTTGCCCGTATCCGCCATTCGATTTTGAGAAGCCAGGGCCGTAATGAGCAACCCGCCGATCTTCGTCTGGCAGTGTGGCGCTACGCGCGCGGCACGCCTTTCAGGGGACCCTCATTTCGCCGCCGAGCACGTGCGCAAGCTGGCGATCTCCGGTGATGCCGGCGCTCAGCTTTCGTGGGCTCTCATGCTGCTCGACGGGCATGGCACCACTCGCGACCTCGATGCGGCATTCCGATGGTTCCAGCTCGCGGCGCGATCCGGCCATCGCGACGCCATGAACATGGTCGGGCGCTGTCACGAGCTCGGCTGGGGAACTGCCATCAATCTGGGGCTCGCCGCCCACTGCTACCGGGCTGCTGCCGAAGTGGGGCACGCATGGGCGCAGTTCAATCTGGCGTGCCTGATCCTGCGCGAGGACGGCGTACCGGGCGAGCTCACCGAAGCATTGTGCTTGCTCGCGCGCGCCGCCCATCGGCGAAATGCCAAGGCCATGAACATGCTCGGCCGCGCCTGTGAGGAGGGCTGGCGAGGCCCCCCCAAGCCTGCAGCCGCACGCCGCTGGTATCTGCGTGCCGCACGCGGGGGATGTTTCCGCGGCGCCTTTCACACGGCGCGTCATCTCATTGCGCTCGGCGAGATCGGTCCGGCGGTCGTCTGGCTCCGCCGATCCATCTCGTCCGCGCCGGCAGATTTCTGTGACGAGCTGGGAAGGCTGCTCGCAAATCAAGCGGACGATCGCCTGCGTGCGCTCTCCGTGCGTGCCTTTGCGCAATCGCGCAGGGCGGCAATTCACCCTCCGGGCCATTCCCTCCAGAGCGATGGCCCGGGGTCGACGCGCGCCGTGCGCCCAAAGCGGCGACGTGGGAGGCCTGACATCGTGCGCGCTTTGAGGCGGGTCGTTGCCTCTGTCGGAGCCGTCCGGTAATGACGCGTATGCTCTCCGACAAGGCTGGCAGCGATGCCAAAAATGATCCTGCAACTTCCACACCCGCGGGCGGCAGGCCGCCGCAGCGCGGCCGGCCCGGCCGTGCGCCTAAGAACAAATGGACGAGCCGCTCGTTCTGGCTGCGTCACATGCAGCAATGGCATTGGATCAGCGCCGCGATCTCGCTCGTCGGTATGCTCCTGTTCAGCGTGACCGGCATCACGCTCAATCATGCGTCTCAGATCGATGCCTCACCGCGTGTGCGCCAGGTCGAGGCGAAATTGCCACCGGATATGCTGGGGCACGTCAAGTCCGGTCCAGCCACGGCAAAGGGTGCGGTGCCGAATCCGATCGCGGACTGGATCAATACGCGCGTTCGCGTCGATGTCGGGGGCCGCATCGCGGAGTGGTCCGCATCTGAAGTCTATGTGGCGCTCCCGCGGCCGGGTGGCGACGCCTGGCTCACGATCGACAGAAGCAGCGGCGACGTTACGTATGAGCAAACGGACCGCGGCTGGATCGCCTATCTGAATGACCTCCACAAGGGTCGCAACACCGGCTTCGCGTGGAGCCTCTTTCTCGATGTGTTTGCGCTTGCCTGCATTGTCTTCTGCATCACCGGATTCGTGCTGCTGAAGCTTCACGCAGTCGGGCGCCCCTCAACCTGGCCGATGGTCGGGCTCGGCATTGCCGTCCCGATCATCGTGCTCATCATCTTTGTCCACTGAACGAGGATAGCAATGCGCGTTGCGATCACGGTCGGACTGTCGGGCGCCATGGCGGCGCCGGCATTGGCGGCCGATATCAGTCTGAATGTCGAGATTCCGCGGTTGACCGTCGCGGAATACCATCGCCCCTATGTCGCCATCTGGCTCGAGCGCCCCGACAATACCGTCGCGGCCAATCTGGCCGTCTGGTACGATGTCAATCTGCGCAACAACGAAGGCACGAAGTGGCTGAAGGATCTTCGCCAGTGGTGGCGCCGCACAGGCCGCGAGCTGTCCATGCCGGCCGATGGGTTGACGAGCGCGACGCGTGCTCCTGGCCAGCACAGTGTCGAATTTGCAGGTTCGACGAAGCCACTCTCCGACCTTCCGCCGGGCGAATATCAGCTCGTCGTCGAGGCGGCGCGCGAGGTTGGCGGGCGAGAGCTGCTGCGCGTCCCGGTGCAGTGGCCGCCCAAGGAAGCCGTAAGCCTGACCGCGAAGGGCGAGCATGAGCTCGGCACTATCTCCGTCAATCTCAAGCCATGACACCAGCGAGAGGGATGATCATGAAGACCACTGTCAAACTTGCCGCAATCGCGCTTCTCGCATCCATTCCGATCAGCGCGGAAGCTCATCGCATCTGGATGTTGCCGTCGGCGACGGTTCTGTCCGGCGAGGACCCATGGGTGACCGTCGACGCCGCTGTCTCCAATGACCTCTTCTACTTCGAGCACTTCCCGTTGCGGCTTGCCAATATCGGCGCCGATGACGACGGACCACCCGCCGCGGGCGCGGGAGCCGGCAAGGGCAAAGGCCCCGCTGGCCGGCGAGGCGGTCGGCCTGCCGCGCTTGTGGTGACGGCACCGGATGGCTCGACGGTCGAAGCGCAGAACGGCAGCACGGGCCGCTATCGGTCGACCTTTGATGTGCATTTGAAGCAGAAGGGCACGTATCGTATCGCCGCGACCAGCGAGATGCTCACCGCGTCCTATAAGGTCGGCGGCGAAACGAAGCGCTGGCGCGGCACGGCGGAAGCGCTCGCCAAGAAACATCATAACGACGCCCAGCATATGAGGGAGACCGAGCACAACACCGCCGTCGAGACCTGAGTGGCCG
>CAUJKI010000275.1 GCA_963205015.1 Pseudomonadota bacterium | reverse complement strand
CGCAGCTTCTCGTCGGCGATGGCGCGATCGGCGTCCCACACCGTGACGGTGGCTGTGACGTAGACTTGGCTGACCTGATCGGAGCCGAGGTCCTGCAAGGCGGCATCGGCATCGGCGGCCTTGTTGGCGGCGTCGGTGTCCATCAACACCGACTGCTCGTTCGTCATCACTTCCTTGAGGATCGCCACTACGCTCTTGCGCTTGGCGAACCATTGCCGTCTGATTTTCGTGACGAGGCGCGTCGCGTCGGTCTTGTCGAGCATGATCGCGCGCGTCGACCAGCGGTACACAAACGCCAAGCGGTTGAGGTCGTCGAGAATTCCGGGGAATGTCGTGGTCGGGAATCCGATGACGGTGAGCGTGCGGACGTGGAAATCCCCAAGCCGCGGCTCCAGCCCGCCGGCGAGCGGCTGATCGGCCAGGAGCGCATCGAGGTGCATCGGCGTTTCCGGCACGCGCACGCGATGGCGCTTGGTCGAGATGGTCGAATGCAGGTAGGTCAGCGTTTCGCCGTCGTCGAGCCAGTCGGCTTCCGGCACGAAGCCTTCGACCAGGTTGAGCACCCGGTCGGTGCGGTCGACGAAACTTTTCAGCAGCTCCCACGGATCAACGCCGCTATGTTCGCGACCCTCGTAGAGCCAGGCGTCCATGCGCGAGGCGTCCTCGGCCGGCGGCAGCCAGACGAAGGTGAGGTAATAGCTTGACTCGAACAGGACGCCGCTATCCTCGAACTGCTCGCGTCGTTCAATGTCGAGAAGCGCCGACGCCGAGTCCGGAAAGAGGCTTTCTGGGTAGTCGGTGGCGGGGTGGCGCTGCGCCTCGACGAAGATCGCCCAGCCCGAGCCGAGACGGCGCAGCGCATTGTTGAGGCGCGCGGTCGTGCCGACCAGCTCGGCCGGCGTGGCGCTGTCGAGATCTGGACCGCGAAACCGCGCCGTTCGTTGGAACGATCCGTCCTTATTGAGAACGACGCCCGGCGCGACCAAGGCGGCCCAAGGCAGGAAGTCCGCGAGTTGCGCGTTCTTTTTCCGGTATTCGGCGAGGTTCAGCACCGGCGCACCTCACACGTCCATGTGCGCGGGATAGCGCAGGTGCCGGCGGCCGACGTCGACGAACTGCGCGTCGCGCTTCGCGGCCCACACCGCCGCGAAATGCCCGATAGCCCAGATGACGAGGCCGGCGATCCATAGGCGCAGGCCGAGGCCGACCGCTCCGGCCAACGTCCCGTTGGCGATGGCGACGGTGCGCGGGGCGCCACCGAGCAGGATCGGTTCGGTGAGCGCGCGATGCACCGGCGCGAAGACGCCGCGGACGACTTCCTCCATCAGACCAGCGCGCCGCCGCCAAAGGAGAAGAAGGACAGGAAGAACGAGCTGGCCGCGAAGGCGATCGACAGGCCGAACACGATCTGGATCAGCTTGCGGAAGCCGCCGCCCGTATCGCCGAACGCCAGCGTCAGGCCCGTGGTGATGATGATGATGACCGCCACGATCTTGGCGACCGGCCCTTCAATGGATGTGAGGATCTTCTGAAGTGGCTCCTCCCAGGGCATGGAGGAGCCGGAGGCATGGGCCGGCGCCGCCATCAGCAGCGTGATCGTGGCAAGCATCGTCGCTTCCGCGGCGCGGCGGCCAATCCGAGACAAGGCAAGTCGGGTCATTCACAGTCTCCTTGCGAGGGGTGTTGGGATGGGAGCAAAGCGTTGATCGTGCGGTAGTCGCCGGTGGCCGGATCGAGCCCGTCTACATGGGCGATCTCGGCGAGGCGGCGTTCGGCCCCGCGGCCGGACAGGACGGCAACGATGTCGATTGTCTCGGCAATCAAGGCGCGGGGCACGGTGACGACGGCCTCCTGCACGAGCTGCTCCAGCCGGCGCAGCGCGCCGAGTGCCGTGTTGGCGTGGATGGTGCCGACCCCGCCGGGATGGCCGGTGCCCCAGGCTTTGAGAAGGTCGAGCGCTTCGGAGCCGCGCACCTCGCCGACCGGAATCCGATCCGGACGCAGGCGCAACGACGACTTCACGAGATCGGAGAGCGAGGCGACGCCGTCCTTGGTGCGCAGCGCGACAAGGTTCGGCGCAGTACATTGCAACTCGCGGGTATCCTCGATCAGCACCACGCGGTCGGAGGTCTTCGCCACCTCCGCCAACAAGGCGTTCGTCAACGTGGTTTTGCCGGTCGAGGTGCCGCCCGCGACGAGGATGTTCTTGCGCCGCTCGACCGCGAGCCGCAGTACGTCGGCCTGCGCCGCGGTCATGATGCCGGCGGCAACGTAGTCCGACAAAGTGAACACCGCGACCGCGGGCTTGCGGATGGCGAAGGTGGGCGCCGTCACCACCGGCGGAAGCAACCCCTCGAAGCGCTCGCCGGTCTCGGGCAGCTCGGCCGAGACACGCGGGCTGCCGGAATGCACCTCGGCACCGACATGGTGCGCGACCAGGCGCACGATGCGCTCGCCATCGGCCGGGATCAGCACGTCGTCGGTCGCGACAAGTCCTTCGCGGAGCCGATCGATCCAAAGCCGGCCATCGGGATTCAACATCACTTCGACGACAGCCGGGTCTTCGAGGTAGCGGGCGATCGCCGGGCCGAGCGCCGTGCGCAGCATCCGCGCGCCGCGCGATAAACCTTCATTGCCGTGACGATGCGCCGACATCCTGCCCCCATTCCAACCATCCGCGAGACAGTCGGATGGCGACGGGGACGATCAAGAAAGGCAGGAATGACGCGCGGGCAACAGGATTTATTTGAAAGTTCGTAGTCCGGCGTAGCTCATCGTAGGACGTCGAAAAAATACTTGAAACATACGGTGCCATGATCGGGTAGCCGGGGCCGTCTTGACACCTCGCATACCAACTCAACCGCGCGACCGGATCACGTTCAAGAAGGTCTGCAACGCCGGATTCGCGTTGTCGGGCTTCCAACAGGCGACGTAACCGAGACGCGTCGCGCCGTTGCCGTCATGCAGCGGCCTGAACACAACGCCGAGGCCGGCCAAGCCGACTGCCGACTCGCATTGCAGGGCGATGCCCTGGCCGGCGGCAACTTCGGTGAGAATACTCTCTCGACTGAGACAGCAGGTCAGGATATCGGGACGGTCCGATGGCGCCGCTAGATGGCGAAGCAGAATGGCATGGATGTCCGGGCCAGGATCATGTTGGGTGATGAGGAATCGTTCGCGCTTCAGTTCCGGCCAGT
>CAUJKI010000274.1 GCA_963205015.1 Pseudomonadota bacterium | reverse complement strand
TACCGCGCTGGAGCACACGGCACGGCGAGGAGATCGCCCGGGTTGGCGCCGCCCTCGACGATCTCAGTGCAAGCGGCCCGCTGACGCCGTCGCGCCTGATGGTCGCGGCGACCCGCCTCGGCGACCTCGCGCGCGTGGGCACCTGAGGTAGGGGGTTGAGCTTCCGGGGCCCGCCGGGCATCCTGTCCGCAAGGTGCCATGCCGCGGGGGCGGCGCCTCCGCGGGGAAAACTGGCATGTCCACTGATGCTGCGGCGACCGGAACCACGGCGCCGCCTGCCGCACTTGCGGGCTGGGCGATGTTCGACTGGGCCGGTCAGCCCTTTTACACGCTCGTGCAGACCTTCCTGTTCGCACCCTACTTCGCGAATGTCGTCGTCTCCGATCCAAGCCAGGGGCAGGCCGCCTGGGGCTATGCCGCCGCCTTCGCCGGCGCCATCGTCGCCATCGGCAGCCCGCTGCTCGGTGCGGTTGCCGACAGCGGCGGCCGGCGCAAGCCCTGGATCGCGTTGTTCGGGCTGATGCTCGTGATCGGGCTTTGCCTGTTGTGGTTCGCGACGCCGAAGCTGCAGGGAGCGATGTTCTTCCTCGTGCTCGCAGGCTATGCGCTCGCCTTTGCCGGCGCCGAGTTCGCCGCCGTCTTCAACAATGCGATCATGCCGACACTCGTGCGCTCGGATCAGCTTGGGCGCCTCTCCGGCATTGCCTGGGGCCTTGGTTACGCCGGCGGGCTCGTCAGCCTCGCGCTCGTCGCCGGCTTCATCGTCACCGACCCGTCGAGCGGCAAGACCATGCTCGGGCTCGAACCCGTCCTGAGCCTCGATGCGGCGAGCCGCGAGGGTGACCGCCTCGTCGGCCCGCTCTGCGCCATCTGGTTCGTCCTGTTCGTGATCCCGTTCTTCCTGTTCGTGCCGGACAACCGCCAACCCCTCAAAGGCAGCTCGGAAAGCCCGATCCGGGACGCGCTCAAGTCCCTCTGGGCCACGATCCGCAACCTGCCGAACGACCGCAACATCCTGTGGATGCTCGTCGCCCGGATGCTCTATGCGGATGGGCTTGCCGCGATCTTCGTTTTCGGCGGGATCTACGGCGCCTCGGTCTTCGGCTGGCGCACGTTCGACCTCGGGCTCTTCGGCATCATTCTCGCGGGGACCGGCGCGATCGGGGCGGTCATCGGCGGCCTGCTCGACGACCGCATCGGCGCCAAGACCGTCATCGTCGGCTCGATCGTAATCCTGCTGATCGGCTTCCTCGGCATTCTCTCGGTAGACAAGGGCAGCGTGCTGTTTACCGTGCCGATCACCGAGAAACAGCCGGGCTCGGGCGCATTCACCTCGCAGGGCGAGCAGATTTTCCTGTTCTTCGCGATCCTGATCGGACTCGTCGCCGCACCCGTGCAGGCCGCGGGTCGCTCGCTGCTCGCGCGCCTCGCCCCGCCCGAGCGCATGACGCAGTACTTCGGTCTTTTCGCCTTCTCAGGGAAGGCGACGGCGTTCCTTGCCCCGTTGATGATCGCCCTCGTGACGACTGTGACGGGCAGTCAGCGGTGGGGGATCGCCACGACGGCGCTCTTCCTGATCTTCGGCCTCATCTTCATGCTGCCGGTACAGGAGCCGCGAACGCCGAAATGAAATGGCCCCGATGCAGCGGGGGGCTGCATCGGGGCTTTTCATCAGCAGGGGGGACGCTGCTCGGCTACTTACCAGCCGTAGCGGCACTGATGAAAGCGGTTCCACCAATACTTGCTGCCGGTGTGGACGGCCTTGCGATACAGCCAGCCGCAGGAGTGGGCATAGCCGTAGCCGCCGTAGACGATCGGCGCGCCGATCATGATGCCGACACCGAACTTGCCGAAATGCTTGTGCTTGTGGCCGGCTTCGGCCTGAGATGATGCGAGGCTGCTGCCGCCGACGATGGCGAGCGAGAGGGCAGCGAGGGCAGCGGTCTTCGTGAGGGCGGACTTGATCGACATGGGGGCTTCTCCTGAAGGCGTGGGGTTTTAATCTGAATTTCGCGGCAGAGACGTCCGCCACTTGCCCATTCCGTCGCGCCACCCCCGAAAGAGGTTCAAAGCCTCGGCGATTTTTTTTCAGGCCCCCAGCGGAGCCCGCCACAAGCCCTCCCGACCGCATCGACCCCACCGGCCGCACGTGTTAAGAGACCGCGGCCCCGCGACCCTTGCCAGGGCCTGCGTTGCACACGCACCCACCAGCCATACGATAACCCACCGCCGGAATGCGCCATGACCACTCGTGATCCCCTCAAGCTCGGCGTCGCCGGCCTCGGCACTGTCGGCGCCGGGCTGATCCAGCTCCTCAAGGTCCACGGCGCCAAGCTCGCCGATCAGCTCCACCGGCCCGTGGAGGTCGTCGCCGTCTCGGCCCGTGACCGCGCCAAAGACCGTGGCGTGTCACTCGAGGGCTTGCGCTGGGTCGACGACCCTGTCGCGCTGGCGAGCGATCCGGCCATCGACTGCTTCGTCGAGCTGATCGGTGGCGACGAGGGGCCGCCGCGCCGTGCCGTCGAAACCGCGCTGTCGGCGAAGAAGCACGTCATCACCGCC
>CAUJKI010000273.1 GCA_963205015.1 Pseudomonadota bacterium | reverse complement strand
TGAGCGTGTCGAGCGAGAAGTCCTGGCGGTCGGGGCTGTCGGCAACGGGCAGCGCAGGTACGCCGGACTGGTTGTTGGAGGGCAGGAAGTCCATGAGCCGGCGCATCTGGAGCAGCGCCTCGACGTCGTTCTCGTAGGCGCGATCGGCGATCGACGACTTGGTCGTGTGCACCTTGGCGCCGCCGAGCTCTTCGGCGGTCACGGTCTCGTTGGTCACAGTCTTCACGACATCGGGGCCGGTCACGAACATGTAGCTCGTGTCCTTCACCATGAAGATGAAGTCGGTCATGGCGGGGGAATAGACGTCACCGCCGGCGCAAGGGCCCATGATGACCGAGATCTGCGGGATTACGCCCGAGGCGAGCACATTGCGCAGGAAAACCTCGCCGTAGCCGCCAAGCGCCGCCACGCCCTCCTGAATGCGCGCGCCGCCGGCATCGAAGAGGCCGATGACGGGCGCGCGGTTCTGCAGCGCCATGTCCTGGATCTTGATGATCTTCCTTGCGTGTGCCTCGCTGAGCGAGCCGCCGAAGACGGTGAAGTCCTTGGCGAAGACGTAGACCACGCGGCCGTTGATCGTGCCCCAGCCGGTGACGACGCCGTCGCCGGGGATCTTGGTCTTCTCCATGCCGAAGTCCGTCGAGCGGTGCTCGACGTACATGTCGAATTCCTCGAACGAGCCTTCGTCCATGAGAAGCTCGATGCGCTCGCGGGCCGTGAGCTTGCCACGCTTGTGCTGGGCGTCGATGCGGGCCTCGCCGCCACCGAGCCGCGCTATGGCGCGCCGCCGCTCGAGCTCATCGAGAACATTTCTCATGGATTTCCTGCCCCTAGTGCACTGCAACGTGAGTTCCTGGCGTGTCTAGCACGCGGGGGAGAAAGGGGCAAAATGGAAGGTTGGCTGGGTGCGGCGCTCCGGTGCAGAGTCGCTGGCTTTCCGCCTCTCCCCGCAAATGCGGGAAGAGGGCATCAGACATGCGTCGCGAGGCGCTGCAGCTTTTTGAGGCGCTCCGAGACATCGAGGGGGGCGAGCTCGATGTTCGCGACCCGTGGCGTGTAGCTTGGCGCAACAGAGCGATTGATTTCGTGGAGCCAGA
Organism: Pseudomonadota bacterium; assembly: GCA_963205015.1. Lineage (GTDB taxonomy): Bacteria > Pseudomonadota > Alphaproteobacteria > Rhizobiales > Hyphomicrobiaceae. The sequence goes on along the minus strand of CAUJKI010000273.1, from coordinate 3,299 downwards.
CCAGCGTGCGCTCGATGAAGGTCGCAACCGGAATATGCGAGACGTCCATGTCGTTCCAGAAACCGCGCTGGACGACCTCGGCCTCATCACGCTGGGTCCACACGGGAAGGACGAGCGCGTTCGCCGTGACGGTCGAGGCGGCGAAGGTCGGGCCCTGGTCATCTTCGAGAATATAGACGCCGCCCTGCCCGACGGCCTGGCGCACGAAGCTCGCGAGTATTTCCTGGCGCAGGCGATCGGCGAGCTCCATCGGCTCGATTTCGGGCTCGCATGGGGCCGCACGCCAGTTCGTGCCGACAACGCGGTCGAGGTCGCGGAGCTTGGGCAGGACCTCGTGCATGAAGTCGGCAAGCGGGATGGACTTGACGCGCGGCTCCTGCGCGACCGTTGCGGCAGCGCCCTCCGCATCGTCGGCAGCCGCCCAGAAGAGCGTGGTCTCGCGGGCGCGCCACGTCGGCGAGGGAAGGCGCGCGAGACCCTCGGTGCCGGCGACTGCCCACACCACGCGGGACGCCACGACCTTGCGCACGAAATCGGCCAGCACCGCGGCATGGCGCGGATCGACTTGCCGCAGAAGCATCTCTCCCCTCCCACGCTCTGTGGCCCGGTCGCGCGAGCGCGCGCCGGCAGGCATGAGCACTACACCGCAGAGGCGTAAAATTGGGGTTACGCGGATGGCTGCAGGCTTAACCTCGACTTAGGCCCTTGGCTTCCAGTTCCTTAAGATACTGGGTCCAGCGTTTATCTTTCTCGCGCCCGAGCTGCGCGAGGTACGGCCACGTATAGAGGCCGGTGTCGTGGCCGTCATCGAACACGATCTTCACCGCGTAGTTCCCGACAGGCACGAGGTCGCGGATCTTGACGTTGCTCTTCTTGGCCACGGTGACGCGTTGATCCGGCGAATGTCCCTGTACCTCGGCCGAGGGGCTCATGACGCGCAGCATCTCCGCCGAAAGCTCGTAGTGCGCGCCATCCTGGAACGCGATGTCGAGCACGTCGGCGCCGGGCTTCACTTTGAGTGCCGGCGGCGGTACGCGGTGACCGGCGGCGCCCGAGAGTTCGTCCCAGGCCTTGGCCGCGAGGTCGCGGAAGATCTGCGCGTGCGGGCTGTCGGGCTCGGCGGCGACGATCGGCCGGCCCTCGTCCGAGCGCGCGCGGATCGCCATGTGCAGCGGCACCTCGCCGAGGAAGGGAATGCCGAGCCTGCGCGCCTCGTCCGCCGCGCCGCCATGGCCGAAAATATCGGAGCGCTCGCCGCAGCTCGGGCAGAGGAAGTAGCTCATGTTCTCGATGATGCCGAGCACGGGGATGTCGGTCTTGCGGAACATGGCGAGGCCCTTGCGGGCGTCGATGAGGGCGAGGTCCTGCGGCGTCGAGACAATGATCGCTCCCGAGAGCGGCACCTGCTGCGCCATGGTGAGCTGCACGTCGCCGGTGCCGGGGGGCATATCAATGATGAGCACGTCGAGCTCACCCCACTCGACCTCGCGCAGCATCTGCGTCAGCGCTGACACGACCATCGGTCCGCGCCAGATGATCGGCGTGCCTTCGTCGACCATGAAGCCCATGGACATGGCCTTGAGACCGAAGCCTTCCATGGGCCGCAAGCGGTTCGATCCCTCGATCACCTGCGGACGGCCCGAAAGCCCGAGCAAGCGCGGCTGCGAGGGGCCATAGATGTCAGCGTCGAGAATGCCGGCCTTGAGGCCGATGGCCTGGAGACCCAGAGCGAGGTTCACCGCCGTCGTCGACTTGCCGACGCCGCCCTTGCCCGAGGCGACGGCGATCATGTGTCGGATGCCGGGCACGCCCGCAGACTGCCGAGGGCCTGTGGCGGGCTGCGCGCGCGCCGTGGTCTCGCGGGCGGCGCTTTGCTGGGCGCGCATCTGCTGCACGCGCGGACTCTCGGTACGGGGTGCGCCACCGCCATTGATGCCGCCGCGGGCCGCCTCCGCTGTCAGAACGGCTGTGACGCTTTGAACGCCGGGAATCTCCTTGACGACCTTCTCGGCGGCCTGGCGGAGCGGCTCGAGCGCCGCAGCCCGGTCCGGCGGAACCGTGATCGAAAAATACACTTTGTCGTCGCGGAGCAGGATCTCGGAGACAAGACCAAGATCGACAATGTTGCCTTCCAGGTCCGGGCCCTTGATCCGCTTGAGCTGCTCGAGAACCTGGGACTTGCTGATCGCCATCTGCTGTCCTCTCGGGGGATCGTGGCTGCACCGCAGCGGGATCGCGCGGGCGCGCGCCGGCACCACCTTGGGGCGCCGTTGGTTGAGGGCTATATGCCAGAATGCCAGGGCGAAGTCACTCGACACCCCGTCGCGGCCTGCATTGGGACGGCTGCGGAGACGTCTGGGAAGGGCGGGAGCCCGACGATGCGCCCACCGCCTCTCCCCAGTGCCGCGCACCTAGCTGAGCTTGCAGCCCGTGCCTGGATCGGCGAGCGCTGGTGCGGCGATGCCGATCACCTTGTTCAGCCCGCCTTCTGCCCGGCGCAGATAGATGTTGTGAACCACCTCCTGGGAGGGCGACATCGAGATCGGGCCGCGCGGGCTCTCGATCTTGGCGGCGCGCATGGCCTTGTAGAGAGCGGCCTCGTCCTCGATGTTGCCTTTGACCGCCTCGAGGCCGACCGCAAGAAGCTGGGCTGCATCGTAACCCTGGACGGCATAAACGTCCGCCTCGCGCTGCGTCTTGTCCTGGAAGGCTTTGCGGAAAGCCGTGTCCTTCACATTGTCGAGGTTGTCGCCGTAGTGCAGCGCCGTCTCGATGCCTTCCGCGGCTGCGCCTTGCGCGCCGAGCACGCCTTCGGTGAGGAAGCCCGAGCCGCAGAGCGGAACCTGAATGCCGGCGGATTTGTATTCCTTCACGAACTGCACCGCCCCGCCGCCGGCAAAGAACACGCCGACGGCCTCGACCCCGAGGCCCGGGATCTGTGCAAGCAGCGGCTGGAAGTTCGTGTCCGGGAACTTGAGCGTCAGCGTGCGCACGACTTCGCCGCCGTGCTTGGCGAAGCCTTCCTTGAAGCCTTCGCCGGCCTCGTTGCCGGCAGCGTAGTCCCAGGTTATCCAGGCGGCCTTCTTCAGGCCCTTGGCACCGAGCGCGAGGCCCATGCCGTAGGCCGGCTGCCAGTTCGTGAAGGACGTGCGGAACACGTTCTTGGTGCAGAGCGCGCGGGTGACGGCGTTGGCGCCGGCATTCGGTACGATCGTCAGCGTGCCCGTTTCGCGCACGACCTTGTGGATGCCCATCTGCACGCCAGAATGGACGGTGCCGATGAGCACGTCGACCTGATC
>CAUJKI010000272.1 GCA_963205015.1 Pseudomonadota bacterium | reverse complement strand
GCCCAAGGCCGCGGCAAGCCGGGGCACGAACGCATCGGGCGTCCCGGGTGCCTCGGGCCGTTCGCCGTATGCCGGCCGTTTTGGCTGCGCAGATACGCTGCTTGGAACAGTATGCTGCTCCAGCAGTACATCGTCCTGGCTGTCCGAACGGTCGTCCATGCTTTCCTTGCACCGGCCAATGCGATATGGCCCGCCTGAGCGCTTATCGGCGGGAATGAGTTATCCGATAAGAAGCACGACAAAACAAAGATCTAGAGTCGTTGCGCCATTCTACTAAAACCAGAACGGCCTCTAGACCGAAACAATGGCCGAGTTGCGAGTGGAGACCATTGAAAATTGCCGCAGAGGTTAAGCATTGATGGATCTTCCACAGCAACTGTCTGATGTCGCGGCGCTTACCGGCCGCCGCCTCGCCGCCCTGCTCGACGTGCAGATCCAGTTGGGCACGCCGGAGCGTCTGGCGGCTGCCATGCGGCATGCCGTGCTTGCAGGCGGCAAGCGCTTTCGCCCCTTCCTGCTGATCCGGAGCGCGGGCCTGTTCGGCGTGTCCCCCGAACACTCCGTTGACGCGGCAGCGGCGATTGAATGCGTACACTGTTATTCCCTCGTCCATGACGATCTGCCCTCCATGGACAACGATAAGCTGCGGCGCGGACAGCCGACCGTCTGGGCCGCCTATGATGAATGGACGGCGATCCTCGTTGGCGATGCCTTGCAGACTTTGGCTTTCGAGATCCTGTCCTCGCCCACGGCGCATCAAGACGGCGCGGTGCGCAGCGCACTGGTCGCCGCGTTGGCCAAAGCATCGGGCGCCGCCGGCATGGTCGGCGGTCAGGCTTTGGATCTGGAAGCTGAACGCCTCCAGGGCAGCTGGCGCTGCGATGCGGATCACATCGCCAATTTGCAGGCGATGAAGACGGGGCGTCTCATCAAGGCAGCCTGTGAAATGGGCGCCATCCTGGGTGGCGCGAGCGCCACGGAACGGGCCGCTCTTGCCGGCTACGGCGACGCTCTGGGCCTTGCTTTTCAGATCAGCGACGATTTGCTCGACGCGGAAGGCGGCACGGAAACGGTGGGCAAAGCGACCGGCAAGGACGCCGCAGCCGGCAAGGCCACTCTCGTTGGGCTGCTGGGCACAAGCGCGGCACGCGCGGCACTCGACAAGACGGTGGCGCAAGCCGTCTCCTGCCTCGCGCCATTCGGCGACAGCGCCGCCCCGCTCATAGAGGCCGCGCGTTTCATGGGACGGCGCACGTCTTGAAACCGATGCTCACCGCCAGGCTTTTTGAGCTGACCAGAAAAAATCTGCAGCAAGCTTGGCTATTCCGCGGCCTCGCCTTCGGGGGCAGCCGTGCTCCCCTGCCCCTGACCGAACCGCTTCTCGATGTAGTCCTCGACGATCTGCTTGAAATCGGCGGCAATGTTCTGCCCCCGCAGCGTCAAGGCCTTCTTGCCGTCGATGAACACGGGCGCGGCGGGTTGTTCGCCTGTTCCCGGCAATGAGATGCCGACATCGGCGTGCTTGCTCTCTCCAGGACCGTTCACGATGCAGCCCATGACGGCGAAGTTCAGCGTCTCGACGCCCGGATAGCGCGTTTTCCATTCCGGCATGCGATCCTGGATCATGTTCTGAACGTCGCGCGCCAACTCCTGGAAGACGGTTGAGGTTGTGCGCCCGCATCCAGGGCACGCGGCAACGACGGGTACGAACGAGCGCAGGCCCATGGTCTGCAGAAGCTCTTGTGCGGTGCGCACTTCAAGCGTGCGGTCGCCGCCGGGCTCCGGCGTCAGCGAGAAGCGGATCGTGTCGCCAATGCCCTGCTGCAGCAGGATGCCGATGGCTGCCGACGACGCCACGATACCTTTCGACCCCATGCCGGCTTCGGTCAGCCCCAGGTGCAAGGCATAGTGGCAGCGCGCGGCAAGGATGGTGTAGACGGAGACGAGATCCTGCACGCTCGATACCTTGGCCGAGATGATGATGCGGTCCGCGCCAAGCCCCATCTCCTCGGCGCGGGCTGCCGACAACAGAGCCGAGCGCACCATGGCCTCATGCATCACGGCGCGCGCCGACAGCGGCGACCCCTTGGCCGCGTTGTCGTCCATCAGGTGGGTGAGCAGGTCCTGATCGAGGGAACCCCAGTTCACCCCGATGCGCACCGGCTTGGTGTATTTCAACGCAAGCTCGATGATGGCGCCGAACTGCTTATCCTTCTTGTCCTTGAAGCCGACATTGCCGGGATTGATCCGATACTTGTCGAGCGCCGCGGCACAGTCGGGATTGTCGCCCAGCAGCTTGTGGCCGATGTAGTGGAAATCGCCAACGATCGGCACGTCGATGCCGCGGACGCGCAACTGCTCGTGAATGCGCGGCACGGCCTTGGCGGCCTCATCGCGATCGACCGTAATGCGCACCAGCTCCGACCCCTGGCGCGCGAGGTCGGCAATCTGCTTCACGGTGCCCGCGATGTCGGCCGTGCCGGTGTTGGTCATGGACTGCACGACGACGGGCGCGCCGCCTCCGACCATGACGCCGCCGACGTTGACGGCATGGGTCTTGTGGCGGGCCGCAAGCCCGATATCCCGGTCTG
>CAUJKI010000271.1 GCA_963205015.1 Pseudomonadota bacterium | reverse complement strand
CCGAGCTGGCCGTCTATGAGTTTTGCCGAGTTGAACACCGCGACGAGGCGCACGATGTCGCCTGAGAGCACGCCGTCGAGCAACAGATCGAGCTGATCGTTGCCGAGCTCGATGCCGCTCTTTGCGAGCGCCGCGCGGATCTCCTCCTTGGCCGCCGCAATCTGATCGCGGTTGAGGTCGATACGCGTCTTCGAGTCCGCGATGTCACGCTCGATGCTGTCGACCGTGTCGGCGGTGACACCGGGGATGAGCGCACTCTTCGGCGCCGTAAGCTGCTTCTCGCGCAGCTTCACGATCCGGTCCTCGATCTCCTGGATATTCTTGCGCAGGCCCTCGATCTTCTTCTGGCTCTCGACCACGGGCACGTCGGTGACGATGCCGAGCGCCGCATCGAGCAGGTCGCGGATCTTGCGCTCGCGGTCCTCGCGCGTCTCGGTCCACAACGGCCGCACGATGAAGTCGTTGGTCGAGGGAAGCTTGCGCGCTTCGCCACGGTTGCGCGCCGCATCGCTAAGGACAGCGTCGATCGCCCTCATAAGGCGCTGTGCCTGCTCATGCAGCGGGTCGCCCTCGCGCGGGTCGCGCGTCACGGGCTCGGCCTGCTTTGTAGGTGTATCTGATGGTTGTGCGGCAGGCGGTGGCGGCATCTGGGTACGCCCCGGTGCACCCTGGACGCGGTGCACGCTGGCCCCGTTGCGACGGATGACCTCGGCAATGCCGTCAGGTGACGGCTCGGCCGCCATGGCAACCGACGCCCATCCGGCCGCCGCCACAAGAACGCAACCGATAAACACCCCGCGCATGGCCGTACCTCCGCACACGAACATAGGGTGCGGAATGGGGCGTTACCATGGTCCGGGCGTGAATATCATTGACAGGCAGCGGCGCGCTGCCCCGGAAAATCAAGACGGCGGGTGTTCCATTCGCTTTGGTCCCGCCTTGCGCCTGCTTAAAAAGCAGCGAGGTGGGCGCTCTGCTGGCTTGGGCCCGCCTGCGCTACGCGGCGCCGGCAATCAACTCCATCTCCGAAAAGCAGCGAGGCGGGCCCGGGCGCCCGCCTCGCAACGGACTGGGCGCACGCACCCGTCCGGGCCTTTCGGCCTCTACCAGTTGTCAGGCTCGGACGCCGACCGGTTTGTTGGCGCGCGACGGCTCCCCCTTCGGCCGCGCGCCAGCTCATCGAGCTCGGGCCTGTGGCCTCTGCTCGTCCCACGGGCAGGCCGGCGGCTTGCACCGACCCACCGATCTCATTGCCGGCGCACACGAAAGCGCATTCCCCCCGCGCTTCCCACGCCCGCAGTGCTCATGCAGCCGACCCCTTCGGGCGGCGCACGGACACGCGATCCGGCATGGACCTCAGACTATTGGGGAATCGCTTAACAAAGCCTTAAGCAGCGTGCCACACGGCAGCCCCCGACCACCGCACAGGCTTGTATGCGGCACTCGGAATCCGTCGCATGCCTACTCCGCCGCATCCACCTGGATCTGGTCGATCGCGTTATCGACCACCACGGGCGTGTCGTAGAAGGTGATCTCAGGCTCCGCGCCGTAGCGGTCGGCGATCATCTTCTTCCATTCGGCGGTGTAGACGCGCTCGGCCGCGGCACGGCTCTCCCAGAGATAGACGCCGCCGCCGATGCCGCTCTCATTGTAGAGGTAGTATTTGCGCACGAGTCCGGTGAGGCCGCGATACTTCGGCGCCGAGCCCTTGAAGAGCTCGGCTGCATCCTCGACCTTCACGCTTGGCGGAAGCTTGAAGCGCACGATTGCCGTAATCATCGTCACCTCCTTTACGCTACGTCTTCGAGCGCCGCGCGGGCGCCCTTACTGAGCGGGCCGCGTCGCCTCGAACGCCGGCACGGCTGCCGCGAACTCATCGAGCCACTTAACCAGCTTCGGATGGCCCGCGCGCCACTTTCCGCCGAGGCGGAAGTCGAGATAGCCGAGCGCCGACGCGAGCGTCAGGTGACCATAGTCGGGGCTGCCCCGCCACATCGGCGGCGATGCCTCGAGATGCGCGAGCGCCCGATCGATCTTTGCCTGCTGGCGATCGACCCACGCCTGCACCTTCATGTTCTCGGGCCGAAAGCGCCCCTCGTAGACGATGAGCAGCGCCGCATCGAGGATGCCGTCGCCGAGGCCGCCGAGAGTCAGCGTGCGCCAGCGCTCCGGTCCGCTCTTCGGAAAAAGCACCGGCGTGGCGCTGAGCGAATCCAGATACTCGCAGATCACGTGGCTGTCGAAGATCGCCTCGCCCTGATCCGTGATCAGACACGGCACCTTCCCGAGCGGATTGAGCTTGTTGAGCGTCGGATCGCCGACATTCGTATCCGCCGTTACGGCCTCGAAACGCCCGTCGAGCCCCTTCATCGTGGCCGTGATCCGCACCTTGCGGACATAGGGCGAGAGTGGCGACCACATCAACTTCATCATGGCGGCGTCCTCGGTTCTCGTGTGTTCTCGCATGCTTTTGAGGCCGCGTCCGGCCCGGCGTGACGCGATCGTGCCGCGCGGCCCGGACGGCCGCAACCGAATTCATAAGGATATGTCGGATTTGGAGAGCTGGCCGGCGTCCCG
>CAUJKI010000270.1 GCA_963205015.1 Pseudomonadota bacterium | reverse complement strand
CCATCCGGTGCAAATTGGATAAGGCGCGCGCGGCGCTCTCGCTTTGGCCGCTTTGGGCATAGGCCGCGGCAAGGACAATGCGGCTGAAGTGCGCGTTTGTCGTACGGCGCAGATTGATTTCCGATTGGTCGATGGCCGCCGCGTATCGCTTGTTGAGATAGTAGGCCATACTCAATGCAAACCGGTCCATGGCATTCATATCCGGGTCAAGGCGCTGTGCAGTCTCCAGTGCCGCTATCGCCGCCTGAGTCTGGCCCGTCCACATCAGCACATTGCCCCGTCCCGCCAATGCGAGTGCATCGCTGGGACTGGCCTCCAGCGCGCGGTCCAGTTCCGTTCGCGCCTGCGCGTAGCGATGATGCAGGAGATGGAGCCGGCCCAGGATCACGCGAGCACGGACTTCGTCACTCCGAATGTTCAGCGCCGTGAGTGCCAGTTCCTCAGCGCGGGACGCGGTCGTCGCGGGCGATTGCGCCCATCCCATCGAAAGGTCGAGATAGTACGTCTCGGCGAGGGCGGCGTGGGCAGCAGCGTAGCCGGAGTCGAGTTCAATCGCACGCTTGAGAAGCGCACGAGCCTCGACGATCCCGGTGCGCGTTGGACGTTGCAAGGCCGGGCGAGCGCGCAAAAACAGATCGTAGGCATCGAGGCTGGTCGTAGGCTTGGCGAAAGCGCGGTTTTGCTCGATCTGCGTGACTTTTATGGCCAGCGCACCCGCAATCTCGGTTGTCATCCTGGCTTGCACGCCGGCGATATCCACAAGCGCTTCGTCAAAGCGCCCCGACCACAGCACGCGACCGCCGGCATCGACGAGCTGTGCGTTTATCCGCACGCGATCCGCGTCCCGATGCATTTGTCCCTCGACGTGGTAGCGAGCGCCAAGGGTTCGTGCAGAGTCTTTGGGTAGGCCGGGCTGGCTTTTGAGTGAAGCAACCGCATTCCACGACAAGACGGTCAATGCCGGGAAGCGCCCAAGCGCGCTGATCACATCCTGAGTGAGACCGTCGGCGAAGTACGCGTGGGTTTCATTGACCCCGTTGGAGACGAACGGCAGGACCGCCAGAACAGGCAGGCCGTCGCGAGAATTCAAAGCCGCGATATCTTTCGAAGTCGGCTGAAGAGCAAAAGTCCAAACGATGCCGGACATGGCCAGAAAGGTTAAGAGCGCGATCGCAACCGCCGACCGACTGCGCCAGAGCTGCGGTGTCGCCGAGGGAAGAGGTGCTTTCGGAGGCGGAGGTTCCGCGTCTGCAACGTCCCGAACGGTGGATGCCGCTTGTGATGTCATCTGCACATCGAAGCGATAGCCACGCCGCGGTATGGTCTTGATCAGGCGCGGACCGTCGGCTCCGAAGACTTTGCGCAGTTCACTTATGCTCTGCACCAGCACGTCGTCGGTGACGGCGAGACCAGGCCACACCGCCGCAAACAGCTCTTCCTTCGAAACGAGAACCTGGGAGTTTTTCGCGAGGTGAACCAGGACATCGAACGACTTCGGCCGCAGTGGGAGCTCGTCGTCTCCGTGCCGCAGGCAGCCGCCATCTATGTCAAGAACATACTCCTCGAAGTGAAGCCTTTTGCCTTGCATGGAAATCGACCGGTTCAGCTGGAAATCGAAGTGCCGTTCGAACGGGCAGGTCCACAGGCATCACCCTGTCACATCGCCCCCTGCGAGGGGAGTGTGGAAGTTGATTTTGGAGGGGGCCATGCTGCACAGAGGCGAACTTAAAAATGCAGATATCAGATTGATACCAATTTGGCGCACCCGGTAGGATTCGAACCTACGACCTTCGCCTTCGGAGGGCGACACTCTATCCAGCTGAGCTACGGGTGCTGAGACCGCCTCTGATACAGCATCGGCGAGGTCAGGGCAAACCCCGCTGTCACGGGACAGCGGAGTGCCGGAATGCAGGCGTCCGCCTTACGGAAGACGGGCTTTCAGCAGAGGACGGTGCCGGTCGGACCGGTGTTGCCGGGCTTGCGCGGCGGAACTGCCGTCAGACTGTCCGAGGCGAGGGCGGGTAGAGCGAGGCTCGGCTCGGCCCGCGACCAGAGATGCTCGAAGGCGTGCGCGGCAGCGCGGGCGGTATCGGGAGCATCGGCGAGGAACTGCTCGAAGAGATCGCGGCGGTGGATATCGCGGCGGAGACTGTCGCCATACCAGACGGAGGCGTGGCCGACGATAAGCTGCTCATGGGCGTCGCGCAGGCGCGGGTCGCGGACGATGCGCACTTCCGGTTGGTTTGCGGCCGGCTCGTCGACGGCGCCGGCAAGGAACAGATCGAGCGTCGCGTCGTCGTCCGAAAGCACGAGCCGCACTTTCACGCCGTTGGACGCGAGAAGCGGGCGTAGCGCGACGAGGGCCCGTGCAACCGGGCTGTCGGCCGAGCGCGCGACAGCGAGGATCATCGCCGCGCCGGCGTCGTCTTGAGTGCTGGGGAACTTCTCGATGCCGGCGGCCGCGAAGGTCATCAGGCGATGCTCGCGCACTTCCTGGAGGTCACTGTTGTTCCCAGGGGGCACCTTGATCTGCATGTGAATTCCTTTATGGGCCGTTTGCCCGAGGCAGAGGGAAGTCCGGGCGTATGCGCTCTCTCGCTCGTCCATTTGCAGCCGAGGGAGTTAAAAGTTGATTAGAAGGCGGGCCAATCTGGGGCGCTACGACGGCGCGCGCGCGGCGAAAGGAGTTTATCCAAAGGCGCCTGTAATGCATGTCCGCCGTGCGCGAGGCCGCACCGCCCGCCGTCGCCGTTGACACTCCCAGTGCGGCCCGTCATCGCTTGGCGCGGGTCGGGGCGATCGAGGCGCGGCCGGCAAGAGGCGGGGGCGTCATGGAAATTTCAGTGCTG
>CAUJKI010000269.1 GCA_963205015.1 Pseudomonadota bacterium | reverse complement strand
CAGCTCCATCGCCGCGAAGCCGTCGTCGCGGAAGGGGACGCGCACGCCATCGAGCTCGGGCAGCCGGTCGGGGTCGAAGGAGAGCCGACCCTCGCGCTCGACGAGCGCGCTCGACGCAATGGCCGAGGCGATGATCTCGCCCTGGATCTTGAGGCTCTCGTACTTCGCCGTGATCAGCCATGCGTGCTGCTGGCTGAGCCAGACCATGCCGCCGACCAGCACGAGGAGACCGAGCAGGTTCGCCAGCACGATGCGCCGGGCGAGCGTCGAGAAAAGCTTGCGGAGCGGACCATGGGTATCGAGAAACCGCCAGATCTCGACCGTGCGCCGCCAGGCTACTGCGAGCCATGGCGCCCGCTGCGCCCGCTTGGCGATGGTGCCAGCGTCGCTATCCGACGCCGGGACCTGCCACATGCGGTCGCCTTCGAGTGCCATTCTGAGTTCCCTCGCTATCGCGGCCGTCCGTTAAGCCGGCGGCTGCGGGTCGGTCGGCAGACCGTTCCGCGGCTGGGACCTTGTCCAGTCCAGGCCTCTCTCGCGCACCGATGCGTGCTGGCCGGGACCGGGTGCGCGGACTGTCGCGGGCAATATTACAGCATGTGCCCTATGCCGGTAACATTGCATTGCCCGCTTCGGACGCTGATCCGTCAGGTCTCCTTGAAGCGATACCCCACCCCGTAAAGTGTTTCAATCACATCGAAATCGTCGTCAACCTGTTTGAATTTCTTCCTGAGCCGCTTGATATGGCTGTCGATCGTGCGGTCGTCCACATAGACCTGATCGTCGTAGGCCGCGTCCATCAGCGCATCGCGCGTCTTGACCACGCCCGGGCGCGTCGCGAGCGCTTGCAGGATCAGGAACTCGGTGACCGTCAGCGTGACCGGGCGGTTGTCCCAGTGGCAGGTGTGGCGCTCGGGATCGAGGCGCAACTTGCCGCGCTCGAGAATGCGGGCCGCTTCGGTTGGCGGTGCCGTGCCGTCCTTGGCCTGGGCACGGCGGAGCACGGCTTTCACGCGCTCGACTACGAGCCGTTGCGAGAACGGCTTCGCGATATAGTCGTCGGCGCCCATCTTGAGGCCGAACAGCTCATCGATCTCCTCGTCCTTGGACGTGAGGAAGATCACCGGCATGTCCGACTGCTGGCGGACGCGGCGAAGAAGCTCCATGCCGTCCATGCGCGGCATCTTGATATCGAAGATACCGAGATCGGCAGGCTCCTCGGTCAGCGCCTCCAGGGCGGCCGCGCCATCGGGGTACGTCCGCACCTTGTAACCCTCGGCCTCGAGCGCCATGCGGAGCGCAGTGAGGATGTTGCGCTCGTCATCAACGAGGGCGATCGTGCTCTTCTCTTTCATGACCTCGACATCCTGGCTGTGGACGCACGATTCTGAGCCTCTATGGCCTCAGCGTGGGCGAATTGTGACGGCGCGCAAAGCGTTGCGCCCTGGTTTTGATCGGCGGATGAATATGCCCTCACGCGGGTCTTTCGCCAAGGCTAGCACGGCTGCGTGCCGCCTGCCGCGTACTTTTGCACAAGCTTGCCGCTGCGTTCAGCCTTGCATAACACGCCACTTTCCCGGCTCATCCCGCACGGAAGCGCGCCTAGTCTTATCCCAATGACGCCAAACGTCAAAATTGGATGCGCGTAGGTTAAGACGCTACCGCCGTAGAGGCCTGCCTAGGCGCGTGCGGCCCTCTGCCGCGCCTGCATTGGAGGCATTTTTCGTGAGCGCAACTGAGGGCTTGGCGCCGGGGCTGCCATCCGATTGAATGCTGAGTGTCACGCCCGTTCACTCCCGATCAGGAAATTGTCTCGCATGACCGCCACCAGCTTCGACATCATCATCATCGGCGCCGGCCCTGGCGGCTACGTGGCGGCCATCCGCGCGGCCCAGCTCGGCTTCAAGGTGGCCATCGTCGAGCGCGAGCACATGGGCGGCATCTGCCTCAACTGGGGCTGCATTCCGGCGAAGGCGCTGCTGCGCTCGGCCGAGATCTATCACTACGGGACGCACGCCAAAGACTACGGCCTCAAGCTCGAAGGAAAGCTGACGGTCGATACGGCCAGCGTCGTGCAGCGCTCGCGGGATGTGTCGAAGCGCCTCAACGGCGGCATCGGCTTTCTCATGAAGAAGAACAAGGTCTCGGTCATCTGGGGCGAGGCCGCGATCGAGCGCCCCGGGCGCGTTCAGGTCAGCGCGACGAAGAAGGCGCCGATGCAGCCCCAGGTTCCACCGCCGGCGGGCACGCTCGGCGCTGGTGCCTACGATGCCAAGCACATCATCGTCGCGACGGGCGCGCGCCCCCGCGTCCTTCCGGGCCTCGAGCCGGACGGCAAGCAGGTGTGGACCTACTTCGAAGCCATGCTGCCGCAGACCATGCCGAAGTCGCTGCTCGTTGTCGGCTCCGGCGCCATCGGCATCGAGTTCGCGTCGTTCTATCGGACGATGGGGGCGGAGGTGACGGTGGTCGAGCTGCTGCCGCAGATCCTGCCCGTCGAGGACGCCGAGATCGCGGCGCTTGCGCGGAAGCGCTTCGAGCGCCAGGGCATGAAGATCATGACCGGCGCCAAGGTCGTCGCGCTCGACAAGAAGAGCGACAAGGTCATTGCCACCATCGAGGATGACAAGGGCAAGCGCTCGACGGCTGAGTTCGAGAAGGTGATCTCGGCCGTTGGTGTCGTCGGCAACGTCGAGGGACTCGGGCTCGAGAAGCTGGGTGTAAAGATCGAGCGCGGAACGATCGTCACGGATGGGCTCGGCCGCACGAACGTTGCGGGCATCTATGCGATCGGCGACGTGGCGGGGCCGCCCATGCTGGCGCACAAGGCCGAGCATGAAGGCGTCATCTGCGTCGAGACGATCAAGGGCCTCCATACGCACGCCATGGACAAGCAGCAGATCCCCGGGTGCACGTACTGCCATCCGCAAGTCGCGAGCGTCGGGCTGACGGAAGCCAAGGCCAAGGAGCAGGGCCGCCAGATCAAGGTCGGCCGCTTTCCCTTTGTCGGCAACGGCAAGGCCATCGCGCTCGGCGAGCCGGATGGTCTTGTCAAGACGATCTTCGATGCCAAGACCGGCCAGCTCATCGGCGCGCACATGATCGGCGCCGAGGTGACCGAGCTGATCCAGGGCTTCGTCATCGCCATGGGCCTCGAGACGACCGAGGAAGAGCTCATACACACGGTCTTCCCGCATCCCACGCTCTCGGAGATGATGCACGAGAGCGTGCTCGATGCCTTCGGCCGCGTCATTCACACCTGAGGGACGAAAACCATGCTGAAGTTCTACTATGGCGTCGCAACCTGCTCGCTCGCCTCACACATCGCGCTCGAGGAAGCCGGCGCCGATTATGAGGCCATCCGCGTCGATATCCGGGGCGGCCAGCAGCAGTCGCCCGAATATCTTGCGCTCAATCCAAAGGGCCGCGTGCCGACGCTCGTGACCGACCGCGGCGTTCTCAGCGAAACGCCGGCGATCCTCGCCTATATCGCGCAGACACACCGCGCGGCCGAGCTGGCGCCGATCGACGATCCCTTTGCTTTCGGGGAGCTGCAGGCCTTCAACAGCTATCTCTGCTCGACCGTCCATGTCGGCCATGCGCATAAAATGCGCGGTGGGCGCTGGGCGGACGATCCCGCGGCACGCGAGGCGATGACGGCCAAGGTCACGCAGAACATGAGCGACTATTTCGGCATCATCGAGAGCCGGATGTTCCGCGGCCCCTGGGTCATGGGCGAGCGCTACTCGGTGGGTGATCCCTACCTCTTCACCGTGTCGAACTGGCTCGAAGGCGACGGCGTCGACATCAGAAAATTCCCGCGCGTCGCCGATCACTTCGAGCGCATGAAGGCGCGCCCTGCCGTCGCCAAGGTGCTGGACGTGGTGAGCGCCAAATCCTGAGCGGCGGCCTTCGGGGGACGGAGCGAGGCAGGGAAGTGGCATGACCTGGTCGATCATCGCGCGGGATCCCGCGAGCGGCCGCATCGGCATTGCCGTCGCGACATGCAACTTCGCGGTCGGCGCGCGCGTGCCGCACATCAGGACCGGCATCGGCGCCGTGTGTACGCAGGCGCTGATCAATCCCTTCTTCGGCCCACGTGGTCTCGCGCTGCTGACCGCTGGCGGCACCGCCGAGGACGTCGTGCGCATGCTCATGATGGCCGATGACGGCCGCGACCATCGCCAGGTGCACGTCATGGACCGCGAAGGGCGATTCGCGGCTGCGACAGGCGCAGCGTGCGTCGGCTGGTGCGGCCATCTCATCAGGGCGACGATTTCCGTCGCCGGCAATATGCTGACCGGTCCGCAGGTGATCGAGGCGACTGCCGATGCCTATGAGGCGGCGGCCGGCGTGCCGCTGCCGGAGCGGCTCGTCAGGGCCATGCAGGCGGGCGAAGAGGCAGGCGGCGACAAGCGTGGGCGGCAGTCGGCGGCGCTGGTCGTGCACGATGACGAGGATTCGGCCATGCTCGACATCCGCGTCGATGACCACGCGGATCCGATCGCCGAGCTTGCTCGCCTGGAGCTGGTCTCGCGTCAGCGTGCCATTCACGCGCGCCGTTTCGGCCCGACGCGCGCCAATACCGTCGGGCTCATCGATCGCGCCGCCCTTGAGGTCGCCATCCAGCGCTCGGTCGAAGAAGACTATCGCTGAGGTGCTATTCGCGCATCTTCCCCTGCCACATGATGGCGAGGACCACGCCGGTCGTCAGAACCGCCATTGCCGCGAGGGCGAATGCTGCGCGATAGCCGAACCACGTGATGACGAGGCCGGCAACCGGCGGGATCACGACATACGTGCCGAACAGGAAGAAGGTGGCGCCCGCCGTCGCCTCGCTGACGCGGCCCGGCGCCAGTGCGGCGACCTCGGCGACGAACAGGCCGTTCCAGGTTGCGATCGACAGCCCCGAGAATACGGCGATCGCGCCGAGCGCCGACATCGACCAGCCGGACCCGATCG
Source organism: Pseudomonadota bacterium (assembly GCA_963205015.1). Lineage (GTDB taxonomy): Bacteria > Pseudomonadota > Alphaproteobacteria > Rhizobiales > Hyphomicrobiaceae. The sequence continues at coordinate 1,258 of CAUJKI010000269.1, read as the reverse complement.
ACGCGATCGCAATGGCGGATGCGGACGAAAGTACGGCGAGCCAGCACAGTACGAGACGCGTCGAGCCAACCCAGTCGGCGACAAAACCGAAGATGACCCGCCCGGCGACGCTGGTTGCCTGATTGAGGGCGTAGAGAAAGCCCGCGAGCTTGAGATCGTAGCCGAGACCGTTGGCGAGATAGGTCACGAAGAAGGCATTGAGCGTGCCCTGGACGGTCGCAAAGCCGATGCTGCCGAGTGCAATGAGGCGCAATCCCGGGATGTCGGCAAGCGTCACGAATGGCTGGCGCAGGTTGGCGATGGCGAAAAGCCTGCCAAAGCGGAAGCGGACGTGCGCAGGGGGACCATTGAAGCGAGCTGGCGCTGTCAGGAGTGGAATGCTCGTCACCAGCAGGAAAAGAACGATTGTCGTGAGTGCCGCGCGCCAGCCGTAGGCAGCCGCGAGCGCACTGCCTGAGAGTCCCGCAATGGCGCCGCCGAGTGGTACACCGGCCTGACGAAAGGAGAACATACGGTTGCGCCGCTCGGGTGGTGTGTTCTCGGCGAGAATCTGGCTGCCTGCAGGCGACGTCGTCGCATAGGCGAAGCCCACCAGCAGCGCGCCTGCGACCATGGCCGCGTACCAGCCGGTGGCGATCAGCGCGGCGCCAGTAACGCCGATGGCGACGCCCGCCAGCAGCGCCCGGACGGGTCCGAGCGGCAGCGTGAACGCTGAGTTGGCCATGTAGAGCCAGATGGAGCCGAGGCCGGATGCGCCGGCGACGAGGCCGTAGGCGGCGGGCGGCATCCCGGCGGCCGCCATCATCATCGGCGCGAGCACGCCGAGCGAGAGCGTCAGCGTCGAAGCCCCGATAAGCGAGATGAAAACGACATTGAAGGCTGCCAGCGTCGCGGGCGGAGGCGCAGGCACACGCGCAGGCTGGGGCGGCAGGCTCGGGCGGCTGTCGTTCACGTCGTGCGCGCCTCGGCCGACATCTAATTCTCCGCGCTCGTGAGAATGCCGCGCACGCCGGCTTCGAACAGCGCCTGGTCGGGGCCGGCCGCCAGCATATTGAAGCCGAGCTTCCTGTACTGGCGCGCCCAGTCGGGGCTCGCCGCCATGAAGCCGAGGCCCTTCTTGTGTTTGCGCGCCGCCGCCACGATCCGTTCGACGGCCTTCACGTAGATCGGGTTGTCGAACTGGCCGGGAATGCCGAGGAAGTTAGTGAGATCGAAGTGGCCGAGCCAGAGCACGTCGACGCCGTCGATGGCGGCGATC
>CAUJKI010000268.1 GCA_963205015.1 Pseudomonadota bacterium | reverse complement strand
CGGGACGCCGTGGTTTTGTGCAACACCTTTCACGACCTCGAAACCATCGGGCGCGTTGCCCGTAGACTCGGCAATCCCGTAGTCTGGCGAGCGCGGGCCGACACCTTTACCCAGACACACCTCTGGCCGGAGCAACGGCTTTCGAGGTTGGTCCGCTTCCTCAATGAAGAGGTGGCACGTATCGTCCCCACGACCGGCTACGAAGCACGGCTGATGGTGCAAGCGGGCGTGCAGGCCGAAAAGATTCGCGTGATCCACAATGGTGTCGATCTGAGGCGATTTCAGGACCGGGAAGGGGGACTGCGCCTGCGAGTGCAACTCGCGCTGGATGACGATCTGCCGGTAATCGCGTTCGCCGCTCGCATGGTCCCGCAGAAGGGCTACGAGGTATTCTTCGAGGCACTGTCCGGGCTGCAGAGAGCGGGCCACCGGTTCAAGGCATTGGTGGCCGGAGACACGACTTTGCTCGAAGGTGGCGGTGACGACTATCGAACGCAGATCACTTCGCTCGTGAATCGCCTCGGACTGAACGATAGCGTCCTGCTGCTGGGCGCTCGCAAGGACGTTCCGGCGATCATGAACGCTTCCGATGTCTTTGTCCTTGCATCGTTGAAGGAGCCGTTCGGTACCACCGTGATAGAAGCCATGGCGGCCGCGAAACCGGTTGTATGTTCGGATCTCGCAGGGCCGCGAGAGAGTGCAGTCGAGGGCGAGACGGCGTATTTCTTTCCCGCGGGTGACGCGGGTGGCTTGCAGGCCGCATTGACCAGAATCCTTGGAGCTCCCGAGGTGGCAAGCGAGATGGGTCGGCGCGGCCGCCTGCGGGCCGAGAAGCTGTTCTCGATGGACGCGTACATCTCGGCAATGGACGAGGAGTGCATGCAAGTCATGCGGCTGTCCGGGGTTCCGGTGGAGGTGGCCGCGTGCTAGCTAAATGTCGGCAGATCCTGGCCTTGAGCGCGCAGCGCGCGTCGGAAGGGCACTTGTCCACGGCCAGGCAGATTGCCGAGATGGCCATCCTGTTGCCTCTGCGTGGCGTCGGCCCGGCCTACTACCACATGGCCGGACTATGGCGACGCGATCTGAGCTGGTCAGACAAGACCTGCCATATGAGCGTGCCCGAGTATCGGCGCACGTTGAAGCGGCTCAACCCGGAGGCGTATCGCAAGCTCTCCCAGAACAAGATCGCCGAGAAGGCGCTCCTTCAATTGTTCAAGCTGCCGACCCCGCGTTTTCTCGGTCGCATCTGCCACCCGACCGGACTGGACGCTGAGGGGGGGCGACTCGTCTGCTCCGCAGATCTCATCGCCCTCATTCTCGAACGAGGTCTCGAGCGGCTAGTGTTCAAGGAACTCGAGGGTCACGGCGGCAAGGGTGTGCACATCGTGGAGGTGATCGAAGGAGATCCGCCGATGCTCAGCCCGCTCGGAAAGGACGCGCCGGTTTCGGTCGAGGAGTTCTGCCGCGACACCCTGGTGCTCGATCGCGGCGGAGACTGGTTGATCGAGGCGTACTTCACGCAGCATCCGGTCCTCGCGTCGATCAATCCTACCAGCGTCAACACCATTCGCATCTGGGTACTACGTCATGCGAGCGGGAAAAGCGAGGTGGTGACCGCCTATCTCCGCATCGGAAGGGCAGGCGCCACGGTGGACAACGTGGAAGGCGGCGGCATCGTAGCGGACATCGACCGCAAGACGGGCGTCCTCAGGATGGCGCAGGATGCAGACATGCGACGCCGTTTTCATGCATGCCATCCGGACCATGGAGCGCCGGTCGAGGGAGTTTCCCTTCCACACTGGATGGAGGTCGAGCGAGTTGCGAAGATGGCGCTGGGTGTGTTTCCGGAGCTGAATTTTGCCGGCTTGGACATCGCCATCGGACCGGATGGCCCCGTCGTCCTCGAACTGAATGTCGTTCCCGGGCGTGAGGGGGCAGGGCGGATCGACGGCAATGTGTTCCGTGCGCTGCAGACCTGATGACCGAAGATGAGTAAGACGACTGCGGCACTGGCCGTCCTGAAGTCCGCGGGCGTATTTGGTCTCGTGAGTCGTGCGATGCGTTCGAAGCTCCGGATCCTCTGCTATCACGGGCTGTGGCTGGGGGACAGCCCCCAGTACGGGGACTGCCTGTACATGCAATCCCAGCGCTTCGAGCAGCGGATGGAATGGCTGGCGCGCAGCGCATTTCCGGTGCTTCCCCTGGACGAGGCTATCCGCCGCCTGGACGACGGTTCGCTACCCGACAACGCGGTCACCATCACCATCGACGACGGCTGGTTCAGCACGCTGAAGGGGATGGTGCCGGTGCTCGAGCGTCTGGGGTTGCCCGCGACCCTGTACGCCACGACGTACTACTCCGTGCGCGGCGGCCCCGTCCTCAACGTTCTTGTCGACTACCTCATAACGCAGGCGCCGGCAGAAGTCCTTGGACGTTCGGCGTACGCGCGGGAACTCGCGGGTACTCATCCGGGTCTCGCGCCGTCGTCACCGGCTGGTCGCAACGCGATCGGTGGACGACTTGCAGCGACGGTGGATGCCTTGCCGGGCAGTCAGCGCATGGATGCCGTGCGCGAGATCGCTTCCGCGCTCGGCAAGGACATCGCTCCCATACTCGAGGGCCGATGGTTCGACCTCATGTCCGAAGATGAACTGCGTGAGGCCCACGACCGCGGGCTGGACATCCAGTTGCATACTCATACCCATCGCATGCATGGGCTGGTGCCTGAAAAGGTCGCAAGCGAGATTGAGGTCAACAGGCGAGAGCTCGCGAGGATTCTCGGCATCGACCCGTCGTCCTTCAGGCACTTTTGCTATCCAAGCGGCGTGCACTCTCGTGCCGTGTTCGATGCGGTTCGGCACTGCGGTATCCGCTCCGCAACTACCACCGAATCGGGCCTGGCGGCAGCAGCCGACGAGAGGATGAGTCTGAGCCGGATCCTCGACTGCCAGTCCATGACGACACTGGAGTTCGAGGCGCGCCTCACGGGCGTATGGGACATGATCGCAGGCGCCAGGAAGCGGATGCGCTCCAGCGAGGAAGTGTACGCTGGTTAGCCGGGCTTCCGCCTCAGCGCAGCAGGCGGATCGCGCGGTCGAAATTCAGCCGTGCGGCGGCTTTCCGCGGTGCCACCAGCTCGCCCAGCCGCGCTCGCCGCTGATCATAGTCGGCCTCCCACCCCTCGATGTGTGCCAGTGCCAGCTGCGCCCTGAAATCCTTCTCCAGATAGGTCGCGCCCGTCGGATCCACTTCCCTGGCGAAGCTTCCCACTTTCGGTGCGTAGTTGACCGAGATCATCGGGATCGCCTGCGATGCGGAGAAGATCAGAGAATGCAGACGCATTCCCAGGACGTAGCGCGCCTGCGCGATCAGACGTAGCGCGTCGCGCGGGCGAGGCGGTCGATCGAGCGCCAAGGCATCGCCCGGATTCGCCATGCGTCGCCTGATTTGGTCGATGATCTCGCAGTCGTCCCGCATGAACGGGATGAACACCAGCCGAGCGTCGAATCGCTTGCGCGATTCATTGCAGAACTCCGCTAATTCGTCCAACAGCGTGGACCACGACTCATCGTCGAGTCGAGTCCAGGTCGTTCTCGGACGCGGGCACACGACCAACGCACGAGGCTCCTTCGCAATCTTTTCCAACAGCTGCTCGACGTCGGGCGCGCTCGAGGTCGCGGGTTCCAGCAGCAGCGCTGGATCCGCCGTCGCCTCCACGTGCTCTGGCCGCACGCCGGCATCCAGCAGCATCTGCTCACCATCCCTGTCCCGGGTGGTGATTGCACTGAGCCGATTGCAGATCGTGCGTGTAAGCCACTTGCCTCGTGATGTGACCAGCGGTCCGACCCCGATTCCGAACACCATGGAAGGCGTGCCGAGCCATTCGGCAATCAGACAGTCGTCGAGGTAGCGGAACAGATTGTCTGCCCCATTTGCATCCTGGATCAGTCCGCCACCACCCAGGACGAACAGATCCGCATTGCGCAGTGTCTTGAGGTACGGGCCGATGCCTCCGCGCAGGAGCAGGGCCGACTGGCCTCCTCGCCGAGTGAGGGAATGATGAGGAACAGGCATGATCTGGGGGTCATCGGCATAGAGGGCGGCAGTCGTCCTCGGCGCTTCTGTCAGCACCTGAAAGACGGTATCGGGTCCCAGCCGTTCCCGGAACCCTGCGACGATGGCATCCAGCAACGCGTCATCACCGACGTTTCCGCAGCCGTACCAGCCGGATACAACGATGGTGCGTGGGCGGGAGCTATCGGTCTTGTTCATGATATGGCGGGAGGAGTGAAGGTTACGTGATGGTCACGCACCCTGAATTCTAGCGTCCCGCAGGCGGTGCCCCCGCGTGACCCGGTTGAGCCGGGATCCGGCGATCGAAACGCAGGTATTGCCCCATAGGTAGGTTCGGCGTGATGCGGTACATTCCGGCATTCGAGGAACCTAACCCGTCCCAGGCACCGCCTGCGGCAAACCACTCGAGGATCAGAGATGAGCCGGATTCTGCCTTCCATTGCAGCGCCGCCCCAGGATCCCGGGTACAAAGCAAGTATCAAGCTCACCGAATTCCTTCTCGTCATGGTGCAGCTGGGGCTGGTAGTGCTGCTCTTCCGCCAGTTCCAGATCGAGTCCGCAGCGTTCATCCGCTTGAGCGTTTTGGCCTTCGCCGGTTTCGCCATACACGCCTGGCTGCCACTGCGATACCGTCTCCCATTCTTCGCCGCACTCAGCTTGGCTGGAATCGGGCTGGTGATGGGTCTGCAGAACGGTGTCTGGCTCGCGGGCATCGCCGGGATCCTGATCGGAATATGTCATCTTCCGGTCGTATTCAATGTCCGTGTCGCGCTGCTGGTACTCGTGGGTGGCGTCCTGATCGCGCAGCGCGGCGCTCTCCTGCCGGCGCCCTGGTCGCAGGCGATCTGGCCGATTCTCGGATCGATGTTCATGTTTCGTCTGCTGGTCTACCTCTACGATCTCCGGCACGAGCAGACTTCCGGAACCTGGTCGCAGAAGCTGGCGTATTTCTTCATGCTGCCAAACGCCTGCTTCCCGCTGTTTCCAGTAGTCGATTACAAGACGTTTCGTACCAACTACTATGACGACGATGCGTATAGAACCTATCAGGTGGGAGTCGACTGGATGGTGCGCGGCGTCATCCATCTTCTCCTGTACCGGGTCTTCTACTACCACCTGAGCCTTGCACCACACGAGGTAGAACAACCCTCGCAGCTTATGCAGTACCTGGTTGCGAACTTCATGCTGTATCTGCGCGTATCTGGCCTGTTCCATCTAGTGGTAGGCATGTTGCACCTGTTCGGCTTCCGCCTGCCAGAGACTCACAACCGCTACCTGCTCGCATCCAGCTTCACGGATTTCTGGCGCCGGATCAACATCTACTGGAAGGACTTCATGCAGAAGCTCTTCTACTACCCGGCGGTGTTCAAGCTCCGGAAACTGGGCACGACCAACGCGCTGGTCATCGCGACGCTGTATGTTTTTATCATGACCTGGTTCCTTCATGCGTATCAGTGGTTCTGGCTGCGCGGGACCATGCTCCTGGTCTGGCAAGACGTACTGTTCTGGGCAATCCTCGGTGTGCTGGTGGTGTTCAACTCGCTGTACGAAATCAAGCACGGACGCAAGCGTACGCTGGGCAAGGAGGAGCGTACCTGGCGCGACGTGGTCAAGCTGGTCCTGAAGACCTATGCGACGTTCTGGTTCATCACCGTGCTCTGGTCTTTCTGGACGTCGGAGACGTTGTCCGACTGGTTCTCGCTATGGGCAGCGCTCGGCGGCCCCTACGACGCGAAGTTTCTTCTCTTTCCGCTTCTCGTCCTGGTGGTCATCGCGATCGGAAGCATCCCGCGCGCCTCGATACGTAACGTGCGCGCGACTCAGCAATCGCAGGTCGACTGGATGCGGCAGCGTGCGGTTACGATCATTGCACTGGTCGCCCTCATAGGCATCGGGGTGGAGGGCGTGTCGACGAAATTCGGACCGGAAGTGGCTACCTTCGTCCATTCCCTGCGCTCAGGACAACTGAGCCGGCTCGATACTGCGAAGCTCGAGCGCGGTTACTACGAGAACCTGCTGTCGGTGGACCGATTCAACTCCCAGCTCTGGGAGGTGTATTCGAAGAAACCGGCGAACTGGCTGGACGTGGACAATGCGAATCTCAAGCGTTTCGTGCCGGGGTTCCAGCGCACGGAACTGATCCCATCCTACGTATTCAATTCGCGCTACGGCCCGATCAGCATCAACCGATTCGGGATGCGGGATCGCGACTATCCGGACACGCCCGCAGCGAACACCTATCGCGCCGTGGTCCTGGGCGCATCGTCGGTGATGGGATGGGGGGTAGGAGACGGCCAGACCTTCGAACAGATTCTGGAAGACCGCCTGAATCGCGAGCACGCCGGCGCACCCTTCGAACGCTATGAGTTCATGAACATGGCGGTACCGGGATACGAACCGCCTCAGCAGCTCCTTCCTTTCGACAGAGCGCTCGCGCTCCAGCCGAGTGCGGTGTACTACGTGGCGACCGGCCGGGAGATCCGGCGCGCCGTGCGCTATCTGGCGAACGCTACCCGGGACGGGCTGGAAATACCTTTCGGTCCCCTGCGCGAAATGGTTGCGGCGTCCGGCGTCAAGCGCGAGATGGACGAAACCACGGCCATGCGCACGCTAAGCTCCTCGGGACCGAGCTTTCTGCTGTACATCTACCAGGACATCGTGGAAAAGGCACGCAACCGCGGCATCGTGCCGGTCTGGATCTTTCTTCCTCAGGTGCGTCAGGGACAGTGGACCGAGGAGACGCCGCAGATCGTCGAGATCGCGCAAACCGCGGGGTTCGTGGTGATCAACATGGAAGATCTCTATGCAGGGAAGGACATCGCATCGTTGCGCCTGGCCGAATGGGATGATCATCCCAATGTGTACGGACACCAGCTCACCGCGGAACGCCTGTTCAAGGAGCTGATGGCTCGCCGCGCGGAGGTTTTCGACGCCGTGCGCCGGTAGGGAAGCAGCATCAATCCTCACATCGATAACGGAGAACATCATGGGTGAGCCCCTCAAGGCTGCGATAAAGGATTTCATCCTGAAGGAATTCCTGCCAGGCGAGGATCCGGCGAACCTGACTGACGATCTTCCATTGGTGACAACCGGTATCCTCGACTCGATCGCCACGCTCAAGTTGGTATTGCACCTGGAAGAAAAGTACGGCATCACGCTGGAAGCGCACGAGGCGGACAAGGAGCATCTCGACACCCTCGATAGGATCACCTTCCTTGTGTCGAGCAAGATGAAGTAGAGGAGCATCGCGATGTCCCCTCCATTGCATCAGGCGTTTGTCGACGCTGCCCAACGTTTCCCGCACCGTACCGCGGTCGTGGAGCCCGG
>CAUJKI010000267.1 GCA_963205015.1 Pseudomonadota bacterium | reverse complement strand
CAGGGCATGTCGAAGACGATGACGCGGTAGTCGCGCGTGATCGCGGCGTCATTGAGCATGTGGCGGAACTGGCGGCCGTCGGCGCCGGCCGTGTGCAGGCAGACGAGCGGGATGCCGCTGCCGGCCTCCTCGATGTAGAGGCGATGCGGACGGCCCGAGAGCGTCAGGTGCGCATAGCGGCCGACGATCGGCTCGAAAGTGGCTTTTGCTGGGGTCTTCATGCGCGCCTCCTCACATCAGCGCGCGAGGCGCAGTGACGATGTCCTTGATAAACTGCAGGTTGGCCATGAAGGGCTGCAGGTTGCCCTCGATACGTGCGAGGCCGACCTTGGAGAGCGCCATGAGGTCATGTGTGCCGGGATCCGGCACGGCCTTCAGCAACTTGAGCCAGGTCTCCGGCGCGGCCGTGATCGAGAATGTCCAGGGCCGGAGAAGGAAAGGACCACGGGCGACCGAGGTCACGCGACCGGCTTCGACGCGCACGAGAAGCGGCGTCGGGCCGACGACGATGGCGAATTCGGTCGAAAGGAAGCGGCCGCGTTTCACGAGATTCGGGTTGGCGTCCACCAGCGCCGGCAGGCGCTCGAACATCGCGATGACGCGCTTCGCATTTGCGTCGGTCGTGGCTTGTGCTGTCATCATGTTCAGACCTCCACCAGCCCGGTGACCAGTAGGACAAGGCCGAGCGCGGCAAGTGCACCACCTGATGCGCGGAGCCCCAGAGGGCTCTGTTCGGCTGAGACGAGGAACCTGCGGGATGCGAGCATCGCGAGGGCGGCAATCGCGGCCTGGATGATTGCGAGGCCGATCAGGTAGGCGCCGATCACGGTGCGCTCGGCGCCGACCACCGCCTCGCCGAACGCGTAGCCATGGAAAAGGCCGGCGACAATCGCAAGAAGGAGCCAGCCCGCGCGCGCCGACGTGAAGCCGATTGCCAGCGCCGCGCCAGCAACGATGACGCTGGCGGCAACGAGCGTTTCGACAAGCGGCACATTCAACTCGACAACATGCGCGAGCACACCCATGGAAGACGCCGCGATGAAGCCGGCGATGAGGCCGAAGCTGCCGCCGACGAAGGCCGCAGCAATGCCGATGGCAACGATGAAGGCGAGATGGTCAATGCCGATCACCGGGTGGCCGAGACCGGAGAGAAGGCCGTCCATGAACGTAGTCGGCGTCACCCCACCCATGGCGTGATGCGCCGCCGCCGAGTTAACGCCCGCCATCAGAAAGGTCGCGGCGAGGGCGAGCCGCTTGGCCGTCGTGCAGGTCATTTCCGTCCCCGGGTGATCTGTATGGTTCTGTATTACCTTGGGACTCATCATGCCCGCGCCGACCGCTGCGGATCAAGCCGCTTCGCGGACGAGGACCAGCCCTTGCGCTCCCGCAGGGAAAGACACCCCTCCCTGATCCTTCCGCTTTTAGGGCGAGCACACTTGCCGCAGGTGCGCTTAGAGCATGTCGAGAACGAGGTCCCCGATGGCGAGCGAGGACGTAAGTCCCGGGCTTTCGATGCCGAAGAGCATGACAAGGCCGTCGAGGCCGTGCTGCTGAGGTCCGTGGAAGACGAAGTCGGGGACGGGCTCGCCCTCGCGATAGAGCTTGGGGCGGATACCGGTGTAGTCCGGGTGCAGGCGCTCGGGGTCGAGCGCCGGATAGTATGTGCGAATGAAACCCAAGAACTTCTCGAGCTTCTCGGGTTTGAACGTGTAGTCGATCTCGGGAATCCACTCGATGTCCGGGCCGAACTTGCAGCGCCCGCCGAGATCCACCGTCACATGAAGCCCGAGCCAGGCGCCATCCGGCATGGGATAGATGTGGCGGCCGAACGGCGAGCGGCCCGAGTAGGCGTAGTATTGGCCGACGGCGTAGTAGGTCTCGGGCGGCGTATAGCCGGATGGGAAACTCAGCGTGCGCGCAAGTTTCGTGGCATGCAGACCCGGCGAGAGAATGAGCTCCTTCGTTGTTATGATCGCCGGCGCGTCACCCGAGGTCATAATCTCGAAAAGGCCGTCGCCGCGGCGCCCGACGCGCGCAACAGGCGTATTCAGGATGACGTTGCCGCCATTGCCTTCGATGTGCCCTTCGAGTGCCAGCATGAAAGCGTGCGTGTCGATCGTGCCCGTCGATGGGGAAAGCAGCGCAGCGACGCAGGAGACCTCGGGTTCGAGCGCGTGCGCCTCGTTGCCCATGAGCGGCTGGAGATCCGTCACGCCGTTGCGGATCGCAGTTTCCTGGATAGCCTTGAGCTTCGGAACTTGCGCTTCATTGGTCGCGACCAGAAGCTTGGTGATGCGCTGGTGTGCGACGCCGTTCTCGGCGCAGAACTTGTAGAGCTGCGCCCTGCCGTCGACGCAGAGCTTTGCGCGCAACGAACCCGGCGGATAGTAGATGCCGGCGTGGATCACCTCGCTGTTGCGCGAGCTCGTCTCTGAGCCGATGATATCGTGTTGCTCGAGGACCATGACCTCGCGCCCCGACATCGCGAGCGCCCGCCCGATCGCGAGGCCGACGACGCCGGCGCCGACGACAACCGTTTCAACGTCAGCAGTCATAGGGTTTCCTGGGAGCTTCCTGGTTCGGTGGACGGCGTCGCAGGGGGGCCGTCAGCCTCCTTTGCGCGCCTTGTACTGGTCGATCGCGGCCTGGACGGCGGCCTGATTCTCGATGCCGGCGGTCGCGCGCTTGGTCTTGGCGTCGTTATAGCTCCATTGACGGAGACTGTTGGCATCGCGCTGGAAGTGCGGATGTACGTAGCGGGCCATGAGCTCATAGCTGCGCCTTGTCGCTTCCCAGTCCGCCCAGTTGTGGGCGAGCAGCAGAACAGCGCCGAAGCCGCCGTTGGAGCCCTGCCATAGCCGCTCGAAGTGTCGGATGCAGTCGTCCGGCGTGCCGATGCAGGCAAGACCGCTTTCGGTCAGATAGTTGAGTGGATCGTCGATGCCTGGCGGCACGATCGGGAACGTGGCGACGTCATTGAAGTAGCGGTTGAAGTCGGCGAGGCCGTAGGCGACGTCGGCGCGCGCCTTCTCGCGCGTCTCGGCGACGTGCGCGAACGTGACGATGCGCCAGCGCGAGCGATCCGTGGTCTTGCCGGCCTCGCGCGCGGCATCCTCGTGGATGGCCCAGTTCTTGGCGTGCGCAGCGAGAGCTTCGTCCGAGGTTCCGCCGATCGAGAGCATGCCGATGCCATGCTTGCCGGATGCGACGGCGCCGACGGGTGAGCGGGAGGACGCGACCGCCATCTCGATGTGCGGACGCGAGTAGGGCACGAGCTGCAGCTTGGCCTCGTTGAGCGTGAACCAGTCGGTCTTGCGCGTGACTATTTCGCCCTGCATGAGCTGCATGATGCAGTCGAGCGACTCGTCCATGCGCCGACGCTGATCGGCGGCCTTGAGGCCGATTTTCTCCGCGTCATAGATGAGCGAGCCGGGTCCGACGCCGAACATGGCGCGCCCGCGCGTCATATGATCGAGCTGCATCATGCGGCTCGCGAGCGTGAAGGGATGATGATAGGGCAGCGAAACGACGCCTGTGCCGAGCCGGATATGGCGCGTCTCGCGGGCCGCTGCGGCGATGAACATCTCCGGGCAGGCGATGATCTCGAAGCCGCCCGAATGGTGCTCGCCAATCCAAGCCTCATGATAGTTCAGGCGATCGAGATGGACGACGAGCTCCATGTCGCGCTCGAGGGCGAGCGTGGGATTCTCTCCGAGCGCGTGAAATGGTGCGAGGAAGACCCCGGTCCGCAAATATCGGTCGTTCATTGAGCGCCCCTTGTCACCTTGACACGCGCCGTCCGGTCCTCGACAGAGGGCGGGCGATCCCTCTTTCGTGCCTGCCCGGCTGCCGGCCGTCAAGGCGCGCGGGAGACGGGCCGTACGCGGAGACAAAGGGCGAATGCCGCTTGACCGGGCCCTTTCATGACCGGACTATGATCGTTCATGCGGCGGACACAGTACGAGGAATGAGAACATTGGGCGTTGTGGTCTCCATTGATGGTGCGCGCGATCCGGCGGCGAGCCTGCAGCCGCTGCTCGATCTCGTGAGCGCCGAGATGGCAGGGGTCAACCGGATCATCCTCGACAAGGCGGTCTCGGATATCGAGCTCATTCCGACGCTCGCTCATCATCTGATCGACTCGGGCGGGAAGCGGCTGCGTCCCATGCTGACCATCGCCGCCGCCAAGCTCTCGGGCTACACGGGGCAGGGCCATGTCCGGCTGGCGGCCGCTGTCGAGTTCATGCACACGGCGACGCTTCTCCATGATGACGTAGTCGACGAGAGCGACGTGCGTCGCGGCAAGGCTTCTGCGCGGCGCCTGTGGGGCAATCAGGCGAGTGTGCTCGTCGGCGATTTCCTGCTCGGGCAGGCCTTCCGGATGATGGTGGATGTCGGCTCGTTGTCGGCGCTGCGCATTCTCTCCAATGCCGCAGCGGTGATCGCCGAGGGCGAGGTCATGCAGCTCTCGGCCGCCAAGAATATGGGTACGACCGAGGACGAGTATCTCGCGATCATCAACGCCAAGACGGCGGCACTGTTCTCGGCCGCTGCCGAGGTCGGGCCGGCCATCGCGAGCCGGCCAGCGGACGAGCAGGCGGCGCTGCGCTCGTACGGGCGCAATCTCGGTGTTGCTTTCCAGCTCGTCGATGACGCGCTCGACTACGCCGGCGACAGCGCGCGCCTCGGAAAGTCCGTCGGTGACGATTTCCGCGAGGGCAAGATCACGCTGCCGGTCATCCTCTGCTACCGGCGCGGCAATGACACCGAACGGGACTTCTGGCAGCGCACGCTCTCGGGCGGCGACATCCGCGACGGCGATCTCGAGCATGCAATCAGCCTGATGCGGCGCCACAAGGCCATCGAGGCGACGCTGGAGCGTGCTCGCCATTACGGTGCGATCGCGTCGGATGCGCTGGCGATCTTTCCGGAGAGCGCCCCGCGTTCAGCGCTGGCTGAAGCCGTGGCGTTCTGCATTGCACGGGCGCATTGAGACCGGCTAACCCCGCCTGCCACCGGCTTGTGCCTGTGCCCCCTCGGCAGAGCCGGCCGCGACGCGGGCGAGGATCTCGTCGGTGAGGCCGCGCACGGCCACGCCCACGTCGCCCGGATACTTCGCGATATAGGAACGCTCGCTCGGCTGAAAGTGGCCGGCTTGCTGCATGGCGTGAATGCGCGGAAGCGCGTGCTTGAAGCAGCGGTTGCTCGCATCTGCCGCGAGCCAGCGGTGATATTCTTCCTCGAGCGCGGCTCCCTGGTCCTTCATATTCACGACGACGCCGAGGTTCTCTGCAAAGCCCATTTCCGGGTTCAGGTCGCGGAAGCGGCGGAAGACGTCGAGCCCGCAGACGGAGACGTAGTCCGGTTTTGTCGGGGAGACGTGAAAATCGGCCTCCCGGAGCCAGCTTTCCGTCAGCACGGAGAGCCCGGGAGGGCAATCGATCAGCACGACATCAAAGACGATGCGCGCGCGGCTCAAGAGGCCGCCGATGGCAGTGCGCAGGCGCGCGTGCTGGCTCTCCTTGGAGACCTCGCGCTCCAGCAGCGTAAGCTGCATGTCGCTCGGCATGAGATAGACCGAGCGGGCGTCGTCGACGTCCGAGACACCGCCGACGACGAATTCGGTCCATTCCGCGGGCGTGCCCTTCAGCACCTGGGCGACCAGATAGTCGACGATGGTGCGGCCTTCGTTCTGGAGCTTCCTGAGGCTGTCGGTCGCCATCAGCATGGTGCTGATGCTCGCCTGGGCATCGGAGTCGATCACGAGCACGTTCTTGCCATGGTAGACCGAGAGTGTCTCGGCTACCGCAAGGACGATGGTCGACTTTCCGACCCCGCCCTTGGTGTTCATGATGGCAATGGTGTTACGCATCTCCCCGCGCGATCCTGGAGCTCAAGGTCTTGGTCTTACGGTAAATTACCCGAGTTATCCAGTACTTGAACAATACTATGGCGAACTCAAGAAGGCGGGTCGCTGTCGCGCGTTTCAGCGCCCCTTGAACACAGGCCTGCGCTTCTCCATGAAGGCGCGCCGGCCCTCGATGTAGTCCTCCGACGCAAAGCAGTCGGCGACCATGCGGTCGAGCTTGGTGAGATCGCGCTCGGAAGAGGGGCGGCCGATCTCGCGCGCGACGGCCTTGATGGTCGCGATCGTGAGGGGGGCGTTCTCGGCAATCTGACCGGTCATGGTGGCGACGGCTGCGTCGAGGCCGTCTGCTGGTACAACCTGATTGAGGAAGCCCATGGCCTCGGCCTCGCCGGCCGTGAACTGGCGCGCTGTATAGAAGAGCTCCATAGCCTTTGAGAGTCCGACGATCTCGGAGAGCCGCTTGACGCCGCCGTAGCCGTAGCCGAGGCCGAGCTTGGCCGCCGGTATGCCGAACTTCGAGTTGTCCGTGGCGATACGCACATCGCAGCAGACGGCGACATTCATGCCGCCGCCGATGCAGTAGCCCTGGATCTTGGCGATCGTCGGCTTCGGGAAGTGATAGAGCGTCTCGTAAGCCTTGGCGCTGACGGAATTGTAGTGCGCGACGCCTTCGGCGGTGGAGCGCTGGCTTTCGAACTTGGAGATGTCGGCGCCCGAGACGAAGGCCTTGCCGCCCGCGCCGCTGACGACGAGCGCGCGCACCGCAGGATCGGCCGCGAACTCGGCAAGCAGCTTCGTCATGCGCTCCCACATATCGAGCGATACGGCATTAAGGCGCGCGGGATTATTGAACACGATCTCCGCGACCGCTCCATTCTTCAGGCCGAGCATCTTCTCTTCGGCGGGCGCTTCAGCCTCGGCGGGCTTGCTCATGATATTTTCCCTGTTGTGTCCTGTCGGAAATCAGATGACGCCGTCCTTGGCGAGCTTCTTCACGTCCTCGGCGCCATAGCCGATCTCGGCAAGGATCTCGCCCGTATGCTGGCCGAGCGTCGGCGGTGGACGGCGAACGGAAGCCTTCGAGCGGCTCATCAGGATGGGCTGGCCGACGACCTCAGTTGCTCCGCGCTCCTGGCTCACCATCGGCTGTGCGAGCCCGAGGTGGCGTACCTGCTCGAGGTCGAAAACCTGCTTGATGTCATTGATCTCGCCTGCCGGGGCACCGGCCTCGTTGAAGATGGCGATCCATTGCGCCGCCGTCCTCTTGGATGTGTGGCCCTCGATCAGCGCGTTGAGTGCCTTGCGGTTCTTGGAGCGCGACTTGGCATCGGCATAGTCGGGGCTGTCGAAGGCCGGATCGTTGAACAGCGCTTTGAACTTCTCCCACATCTTCTGGCCGGCGACGGCGATGTTGATGTAGCCGTCTGAGGTCTTGAACACGCCGGTCGGGATCGAGGTCGGATGGTCGTTGCCGGCTTGTGGCGGGATATCCTTGTCCATGAGCCAGCGCGAGGCCTGGAAGTCGAGCATGAAGACCTGGGCCTGCAACAGCGAGGTCTGCACCCATTGGCCCTTGCCCGAACGCTCGCGCTCCATCAGCGCCAGCAGGATGCCTTGCGAGCAGAAGATGCCGGCGGTGAGGTCGGCGATCGGAATGCCGACGCGCATCGGCCCCTTTCCCGGCTCGCCGGTGATCGACATGAGGCCACCCATGCCCTGAGCGATCTGGTCGAAGCCCGGCCGGTTGGCGAGCGGGCCGTCCTGCCCGAAACCGGAGATCGAAGCATAGATGATGCGCGGGTTGATTTTCGCGATCGTATCGTAGTCGATGCCGAGACGGCGCTTCACGTCGGGGCGGTAGTTCTCGACGATCACGTCGGCCTTCTTGGCGAGCGCCAGGAAGATCGCGATGCCCTCCTTGGATTTGAGGTTCAGCGTCATCGAGCGCTTGTTGCGGTGCAGGTTCTGGAAATCCGAGCCAGAGCGCGCCCCGCCGAGGCCGATCTTGTCGGATTCCGGATCCTCGATCTTGATCACGTTGGCGCCCCAGTCGGCGAGCTGGCGCACGCACGTCGGACCGGAGCGGACGCGCGTAAGGTCGAGAACAGTGTATTGCGAGAGCACGTCGCTCGCGGGCTCGAAAGGCATGGCAGTTTCCTGGCTTGTTCTTGAGGATGGAATGGCAAAACAGGAGGCCGGAACCTCCCGTTGTCACGAAGCCTTGCGCAGGCCGGCTTTGAGATCGGCGACGACTTGGCCAAGGATCTCGCCGGCGCGCGTGATGTCGTCGCGCGAGACATCGAGATGGGTTACGGCGCGGATCATGTTGCCGTAGGTCATGCCCATGCGTACGCCCCGTGCGAGCAGCGCCTCGAAGATCTGGCGCGAGCTGACTTCGGGGAGCGTCGACTCGAAGAATACGATGTTGCTCTCGATGCGCGGCGTGAAGAGCTTGAGCCCCGGAACGGCGACAATGGCCTCGCCGAGTGCCACGGCATTGGCATGGTCCTCGGCGAGCTTCGGCAGGTTGTGATCGAGCGCGAAGAGGCCGGCGGCTGCGAGAATGCCGGACTGGCGGAGCGCGCCGCCGAGCCTGTGCTTCCAGCGCCAGGCCTCGTCGATGAAGGCACGCGAGCCGACGAGCACGCCGCCGACGGGGCAGCCGAGACCCTTGGAGAGATCAACCCAGGCGGTATCGACGTGCGCCGTCATGTCCTTCGCCGGAATGCCGGAGGAGACCGAGGCGTTCATGAGCCGAGCACCATCCATGTGCACGGCAAGACCATGCGCGCGGGCGGCCGTGGCCACGTCGGCGATGCTCTCGACGGGCCAGATGGCGCCGCCGCCGCGGTTGACGGTCTGCTCGATGACCACGACCCGCGAGATCGGGTTGTGGCGGCCCGGTGCGCGCACGGCGGCCGTGACGTCGGCACCGGAGAAGATGCCGCGCTCGCAGCGGATGGGCCACGTCTGCGCACCCGCGAGCGCCGAAGCGCCGCCCGCCTCGGAGGTGAAGAGGTGAGTTACTTCCGCGCCGATGATCTCGTCGCCCTGGCGGCAGTGTACGAGCATGGCGATCTGATTGCACATGGTGCCCGAGGGAAGGAACAGCGCGGCTTCCTTGCCGAGCAGCTCGGCCACGCGCTCCTGCAGCAGGTTGGTCGAAGGGTCCTCGCCGCGCTGCTCGTCGCCGACCTCCGCGTCGGCCATGGCCTTGCGCATGCCGGCCGAGGGCCGGGTCTGGGTATCGCTGTAGAGGTCGATAATATGGTTCGTCGACAAAGCAGGCCTCCTCTCGGGCGGCGCGCAGGCACTCGGCCGCGCGCCCGGAACGGGTGCAGGCAGGGACGGGCCGGTTTGCGGCCAATGTTGCTGGGAGCATAGCAACAGGGCGGGCGGTTGGCCATTCCACGGGGGCAGTCGTCCCGTCCCATAAATGCACAAAGCGACAGCTCTCAGGCAGCCGGCGGCTGTGGGTTCGGGGTCGGTCGGACCCGGACGGATGTGATGCGGTTCCGGGTCTTGCGCACGATCTCGAAGCGGAAGCCGTGGAAAGTGAACACCTGACCGGCTTCGGGGATGGTCTGGGCCTCGTGCATGACGAGTCCGGCGACGGTCGTCGCGGCTTCATCGGGAAGGCTCCAGCCCGTTTCCCGGTTGAGGTCACGTATGGGCAGCGTCCCCTCGACAACGACCGAGCCATCGATCTGCGGGCGCACGTAAACCTCACCGACGTCATGCTCGTCCGCGATCTGACCGACGATCTCCTCGAGAATGTCCTCAAGCGTGACGAGGCCGCGCACTTCGCCGTACTCGTCGACCACGAGGGCGAGCTGCGATTTGCGCTTGAGGAACTGGCGGAGCTGCTCGTTGAGGCCGGTCGTCTCGGGCACAAACCAGGGCGGGTTCAGGAGCTTGGCGATGTCGATGCGCTCGGGTGACCAGCCGGCATCGCGCAGCGCCATCAGCAGGTCCTTGCTGTGCAGGACGCCGACGAAGTTGTCGGGCGCCTCGCGCCAGACGGGCATCCGCGAGTACTGGCTCGCGAGTACCGCGTCGATGATCTTTCCCGCGGGCTCGTTGATATCGATGGTCGCCATTTTCGTTCGGTGCACCATGACGTCGAGCACGCGAAGCTCGCTCAGATCCAGCACCCCGCCCAGCATTTCGGCATCGTGCGGCGTGACGGTGCCCTCAGTTGCCTGCAGCTCGATAGTGCTACGGATCTCCTTGTGTGCATCCGCGCTCATGCTTTCCTCGGGCGGCGCGGGGGGTGGGCGCAGTCCACGGCAAAAGAATGCGGCCGCCCGGCTGAGCGATCCTTTGATCCTGGCTATGACATCGACGGGCATGTGAAGTCGAGGAAAGGGGCTTTCGGACGAAACGCACCCAGGGCGGGAATTTCATCCTATAGCATGTCCGACGGCAAGAGATGGAGGAAGCCATGCCGCGAAGGCAGGGCCTTTGGGCTTGACGGCGCGCTTGCGACCGGCCTTTTGGCAGGATGCAGCAATCATGTGCCGGAAGAGACGAATGACACTCCTCATCGTCGTGCAGGGGGCGGGCGAGAACTGGACTGCCGAACCATGGCGGCAACGCTTCGCAGCGCGCCTCAAATCCATGCCGGTGGCGCTCTGGCCGAAGGACGAGCCGGCGCTCGAGAGCGTGCGCTTCGCGGCCGTATGGAAGCCGCCGCCGGGCCTGCTCGGCACGTTCCCCAATCTCGAGGTGATCTTCAATCTCGGCGCCGGGGTCGATGCGCTCGTCGCGGATGCAACGCTTCCCGATGTGCCGCTCGTGCGCGTCGCGGTGAGCGACCTCACCAAGCGCATGACCGAGTACGTCGTGCTGCACGTCCTCATGCATCATCGCCAGCAGCGCCGTCTTGATGCCGCGCAGCGCGCCGGGAAATGGGACACGCCGGACCAGCGCGCGGCCTCGGCGCTGCGGGTCGGCATCATGGGGCTCGGCGAGCTCGGCCGCGACAGTGCCGAGGTGCTTCTGCGCCTCGGCTTCAACGTCGCAGGCTGGAGCCGATCGAAGCGCGAGCTGCCGGGGGTCGAGTGCTTTGCAGGCCTGGATCAGCTGCCGGTATTCCTCGCGCGCACGGATATTCTCGTCGTGCTCGTGCCTTTGACACCGGAAACCAAGGGCATTCTCAACGCGTCCTTGTTCAGGAAGCTTGCGCGCGACGGCGTGCTCGGCGCGCCGGTGCTGATCAATGCGGGGCGTGGCGGGTTGCAGGTCGAGGATGACATCGTCGCAGCACTCGATGACGGCACGCTCGGCGCGGTCACGCTCGACGTGTTCAATACCGAGCCGTTGCCGGCCGGGCATCCCTTATGGAGCCACCCCAAGGCCACGATCACGCCCCACAATGCCGCTGACAGCGATCCGGAGGCGATCTCCGATTACGTGGTGGCGCAGATCGAGGCCTACGAGCGCGGCGCGCCGCTCCAGAACATCGTGGATCGCGCCCGCGGGTACTGAACGAACCGGACGGAGGCTGCCATGAGCGGCAAGATCATTCTTCATCACGCGGCGCCCAGCCGCTCCTCGACCGTACTGTTCATGCTCGAGGAAATCGGTGCGCCTTATGAGCTGAAGGTGCTGGATCTTCAGAAGGAAGAGCAGTACCGGCCGGAGTATCTGGCGATCAATCCCATGGGCAAGGTGCCGGCCATCGAGCACAACGGCGCGGTCGTCACCGAGGTCGGCGCCATCTGCACATATCTGGCCGATGCCTTTCCAAAGGCAGGGCTCGCACCACCAATCGGCGATCCCCTGCGGGGAACCTATCTGCGCTGGATGTTCTTCCAGGGCAACGCGCTTGAGCCGGCAATTGTCGATCGAGCCTTGAAGCGCGAACCGGGACGGCGGGGCATGATGCCCTATGGCACGTACGAGGTTGCCGTCGCGGCCCTCGAGAGGGCCATGGAGAAAGGGCCATGGTTCCTCGGGGAGCGCTATTCGGCCGCCGATGTGTATGTCGGGTCCGCTATCTCATGGGGGCTTCAGTTCCAGCTTCTGCCGGAGCGCGAGACGTTCAAGCGCTATGTCGCCCGCCTCAATGGGCGGCCGGCGCGGCAGCGCGCCATGGACATCGATCAGAAGCTCATGGCGGCTGCGAAGCAGGCGTGAGCACGTGACTCGGCGCCACTATCCCCAGGTGGACTTGGCGCCGACGAGCATGATGGTGATGTGCCCCATGGTCGAATCCGCCTTGGCGCCGTGCCAGTGGCGCTCACCGGCGGTGATATGCGCAACATCTCCCACGTTGATCTCGTGCTGCTCATTCTCGGTTGCCACGAGGCCGGAGCCGGAAGTCACGATCAGGATCTGATCGCAGTCGTGGACATGCCATCCCGTGTTGCAGCCCTGGCTGAAATTGACGACGGAGCAGGTGAACTCCTTGGAGTCGCCGGGCTCGATGATGGTCTGGCGGGTGCGGTGAACCGGCCCGGTCCATCCCGCGGTTTGCTCCGCCGCCCCCTCGGCCGGCATGATCGGGATATCCTTGAGTGTGACGACCTTGACCACGGGGCATCTCCTTCGCTCATTTTCATTTCGAAACTATGGGTTCGGCGTACCACAACCCGGGAGAGGCCGCACGCCCGCAATGACGGCGAGCTTGCACGCGTTTACAACCTGGCGCGGGGCACCTATAAGCCGCGCCCAACACCCGAATTTGTCCGAGGAGACCAACATGCGCGCTGAGCACACCACTCTCGTTTCCGAGATCAAGGAGTCCATGGCCCTTCTCCGGAGGTCTCTTTGACTGGGACACGGCTGACATGCGCCTCGGTGATCTCAATCGCCAGGCGGAGGATCCCGCGCTCTGGAATGACCCCGCGCGCGCGCAGAAAGTAATGCGCCAGCGCCAGTCGCTGGAAAGCGCCATCAAAGGCTACAGGAAGATCGAGCAGGAGCTCGACGATGTCGTGACGCTCATCGAACTCGGCGAGACCGAGGATGACGCGGCGACGATCGAGGAAGGCGGCTCCGGACTCAAGAATCTGCTTGCGCAGGTGAAGCGCCGCGAGGTCGAAGCGTTGCTCTCTGGCGAGGCCGACAGCTACGATACCTATCTCGAAGTCCACGCGGGTGCCGGCGGTACGGAGAGCCAGGACTGGGCGCAGATGTTGCTGCGCATGTACATGCGCTGGGCCGAAGGGCGCGGCTACAAGGTCGCGCTGATCGACGAGAGCCCCGGCGAAGAGGCGGGCATCAAGTCGGCGACGCTCGAGATCAAGGGCGAGAACGCCTATGGCTGGCTGAAGACGGAATCGGGCGTGCATCGCCTCGTGCGCATCTCACCGTTCGACTCCAATGCGCGCCGCCACACGTCCTTCTCCAGCGTCTGGGTCTATCCGATCGTCGACGACAGCATCGAGATCGACATCAGGCCCGACGAGATCGACGTCTCCTTCACGCGCTCGAGCGGCGCCGGCGGCCAGCACGTGAACCGCACGGAATCGGCTGTACGCATCGTCCACAAGCCGACCGGCATCGTGATCTTCTCACAGGAAGGACGCTCACAGCATCAGAACCGCGATGCGGGCATGAAGCGCCTGAAGGCGCGCCTCTATGAGTTGGAGCTGCAGAAGCGCGAGCAGAAGGCTCAGGCGGAGGCGGCGTCCAAGACAGAGATAGGCTGGGGACATCAGATCCGCTCGTACGTCATGCAGCCCTATCAGATGGTGAAGGACCTGCGCACAGGCGTGCAAACGAGCGATGTCGCGGCGGTCATGAATGGCGATATCGATCCGTTCGTCGAGGCGGCGCTGGCGCAGCGCGTCAAGGGCGGATCGGTCGACGTCGAGGATATCGAGTAGGGTAGCGCCCGCTCAGGGCGCCACTTCGCTCCCGAGATACTCGATAGCCGCCTGTACGCCGCCCGAGCCATGCGGAATCTTGAGCGCCTTCAGCGCCATCTCGACGGCCGCGAGCGTGCCAAGTACCATCGGCGCGTTCGTGTGGCCCATGTGGGCAATGCGGAAGGCCTTGCCGGTGAGATCGCCGATGCCGACGCCGAGGACGACCCCGCACTTCTCGCGGCAATAGTCGAGGATGATCTGCGGGTTCATACCGTTGACGAGAATGTTCGTCACCGAGTTCGCGCGCTGCGCGGGATCGATGATGTTGAACGACAGCACTTGACCCTCGGCCCACTTCGCGACCGCGCGCCGCGTTGCCTCCGCGAGGAGCGCGTGCCGGCGGAAGGCATTCTCCAGGCCTTCGGCGAACAGCAGATCGACAGCCTTTCTCAGCGCGAAGATGGTGTGCTCAGGAGGCGTGCCACAGTATTTCTGGTAGTGCTCGGGGCCGTCACGGAAGGTCCAGTCCCAATACATGGTGCGCATGTTGGCGGCCTTGTGCGCTTCCATGGCGCGCGGACCGGCAGCGACGAGCGCGAGTCCCGGTGGCGTCATGAGGCCCTTCTGCGAGCCGGCCATGGTGACGTCGATGCCCCAGGCATCCATCTCGTAAGGCATGCAGCCGAGCGAGGCGACGGTGTCGACCATGAGAAGGGCCGGATGGCCGGCACTATCGATCGCCTTGCGGATGGCCGGGAGATCATTGACGACTCCGGTTGCTGTGTCGATCTGCACGACGAAAATGGCTTTGATGGAGTGCTTGGTATCGGCCTTGAGGCGCACTTCGACGGCCGAAGGATCGACGGCCTTGCGGCCGCTCTGGGCGAGCACCTCGATCTCGGCGCCCATGAGGCGCGCCATCTCGCCCCAGCCGACGGCGAAGCGGCCGCTTTCGAGCACGAGCACGCGATCGCCGCGCGAGAGCACGTTCGTGAAGGCCGCTTCCCAGCCGCCATGGCCGTTGGCAGCGTACATGTAGACGCGGCCGGCGGTCTTGAAGAGCTTGGGCAGGTCATCGAGCAGGCTGTAGGTAATGCCGAGCATGCTGCCCGAGTAGAGGTCGATCGCGGGCCGGTTCATGGCCTGCAGGACCTCGTCGGGGATGTTCGTCGGGCCGGGAATGGACAGGAACTGGCGGCCGTTGCTCACGGTCATCGATAGGTCCTCGCTGTCAGAGGTTCGGCGCGTGGCTTAGCATGGCCGTGTGGCGCGCCCAAGCGCAACAATCCGTCGCAATGCCGATCTTCCTGACAATACCGTGACAGGAACGCTGCCGACGGGCCTAGACGAGCATGCGCACGGGATCCTCGATCAAGGCCCGGAAGGCGTTCATCAGCTCGGCACCCACCGCGCCATCGACGACGCGATGGTCGCATGAAAGCGTGCAGCTCATGACGTTCGCGACCTCGATGCGATCGCCGACGACCACGGCGCGCTTCTCACCCGCGCCCACGGCCAGGATGGTCGCGTGCGGCGGGTTGATCACGGCGTCGAAGCTCTTGATGCCGTACATGCCGAGTTTGGAGATCGTCGTGGTGCCGCCCTGGTATTCGTGCGGGGCGAGGCGGCGCTTCCTGGCGCGGCTCGCAAGATCCTTCATCTCGTTGGAGATCTCGCCGAGCGTCTTGAGCTCGGCGTGGCGGATGATAGGCGTGAAGAGCCCGCCTTCGACGGCAACCGCGACGCCTACATCCGAATGGCGGTGGCGCAGCATGCCCTCGGCCGTCCACGTGGCATTCGCGGCAGGTACGTGCTGGAGCGCGAGCGCCAGCGCCTTGATGACGAAGTCATTGACCGACAGCTTGAAGGCGCGCGGGCCCTCCTTGGGAGCAGCGGCATTGATGCGCTCGCGGGCCGCGAGGAGCTGATCGAGCCGGCAGTCGAGCGAGAGATAGAAGTGCGGGATGGTCTGCTTGGATTGCGTCAGGCGCTCGGCGATGACGCGGCGCATGCCGTCGTGCGGCATGACCTCGTAGCTGCCTTTCTCGTAGAGCGCGAGGATCTTGGAGTCGGCCATCGGCGCGGCCATGGCGGCTGCCGGGGCCGTCGTTGCGACGGCGGTGCCGGTCGCGGGGGCAGGCCTGGCCGTGCCGCTCTTCGCGGCCGCCTCGATGTCGCGTCGAACGATGCGGCCGTGTGGGCCCGTGCCACCAATGCGCGCGAGGTCGAGGCCGGCTTCCTTGGCGAGGCGGCGCGCAAGCGGTGAGGCGAAGATGCGTTCGCCGGCGGCATGGCCGTTGGCGGCTGATTTGACGGCGGGCGCCGCAGCAGGTGCCGGTGCCGGAGCGGCAGCCTGCGGCTTCGAAGCCGGGGCTGTGGCCGCTGGAGTGGGCGATGATGACGGCGCGGGCGCGGCGGCAGGCTTCGGTGTCGGTGCCGTGGATTTTGCGGAGCCGGCACTTTCGCCTTCGCCCAGCAGCACGGCGATCGGCGTGTTGACCTTCACCTTGTCGGTGCCTTCTGCGATCAGCAGAGAGCCGACCGTGCCTTCGTCAACGGCCTCGACTTCCATGGTCGCCTTGTCGGTCTCGATCTCGGCGATGATGTCGCCGGAGCGGACCTTCTGCCCTTCCTTCACGAGCCACTTGGCGAGCTTGCCTTCCTCCATCGTCGGAGAGAGTGCGGGCATCAAAATCTCGGTCGGCATGGTCGTTTCCTGCTCGTCGCTCGATTGCGCGATTGGCGCTATTCTTGACCCGAAGACTGCGCGGCGTCCACCTTCACGATGGCATACGCGTCCATCAGAGGCCCCCGGTGCGCATCATGAGATAGGCGTCGTTGGGCGAGAAGCGGACCTCGCCGCCGATGATCTGCACGGTGCCCGGCCTGTCGATGCGCATCTCGTGCTGGACGTGGTAGACGTGGACGCCAGCGGTCTCGATCTCGCTTTGGATTGCCGCGGCGCCCGCCGGATCGCCGTTTGTGAGCGCCGAGGCGATGCCGAGAAAGCGCTCTGTGAAGTCCCCATAGGCCGGTGCGTGCGTGAAGAGACCGCTCATGGTGGCGCTGTCGCCGGTTGCGCCTGCGACATTGCGCAGCGAACCAAGCGTCGTGTCGCCCGCGCGCAGCTCGATCGGCGCGGCCTCGGCGCGCTTTCTGATCGTGACCGAGCGGGTTGCGGTGCGAGCCATATTCAGGTGCCAGCCCAAACCGCAGCGGCCGCCACGGCTGCCGCGATCAATGGATAACGCAGTCGCGGTGTGCTGCTGTCCGGGTAGATGAAAACAGATGACCAGCCGGGTGGCCGGGGATGCCCCGTCTTATCGAGCCACTGCTCCGCCTGGCTATTCGACAGGCCTCGCGACAGAAGAAATGTCTTTTGCGCCTTGCGCTCCTCATAAGCAGCGAGCTTTTCCTCGACATTCTCTTCCGTGATTCCCGGATAGGTGAGGAGTTGCTGACGAAGCTTGCGTTGATTGGGTTTCATAGTGGCCTCAAGCTATTACCGACTTCACCGCGGCGACGACCTGGTCGGCATTCGGCAGTGCGAGCTTCTCGAGGTTCGCCGCGTAGGGCATGGGCACGTCCGCACCCGAGACCTTGGCCGGCGGTGCGTCGAGATAGTCGAACGCCTGGATCGCAGCCTGCGCGCAGATCTCGGAACCGATCGAGCACACGGGCCATGCCTCCTCGACGGTGACGATTCGGCTCGTCTTCCTGATCGATGTGAGGATCGTGTCCCAGTCGATCGGGCGCAGCGACCTGAGGTCGATTACTTCGGCGCTGATACCTTCCTCGGCGAGCTTGTCGGCGGCCGCGAGTGCATACTGCATCCCGCGCGCGAACGAGACGATGGTGACGTCCGTGCCCTCGCGCGCGATGCGCGCCTTGCCGATCGGGACGAGCCAGTCCTCGACCTTCGGCACCGGGCCGCTCGTGCCGTAGAGGATTTCGTTCTCCAGCACGAGCACGGGGTTCGGATCGCGGATCGCGCTCTTGAGAAGGCCTTTGGCATCGGCGGGATTGGAGGGAGCCACGACCTTGAGGCCGGGCACGTGGGCGTACCACGACGAGTAACACTGCGAATGCTGGGCGCCCACCCGAGCGGCGGCGCCGTTCGGTCCGCGGAACACGATCGGCGCGCCCATCTGGCCGCCCGACATGTACAGCGTCTTTGCCGCAGAGTTGATGATCTGGTCGATCGCCTGCATGGCAAAGTTCCAGGTCATGAACTCGACGATCGGTTTGAGGCCGGCCATGGCGGCGCCGACGCCGATGCCGGCAAAGCCCTGCTCGGTGATGGGCGTGTCGATCACGCGGCGGGCGCCGAACTCGTCGAGCAGGCCCTGGCTGACCTTGTAAGCACCTTGGTATTGTGCCACTTCCTCGCCCATGAGGAGCACGTCGGGATCTCGGCGCATTTCCTCGGCCATGGCATCGCGCAGTGCCTCGCGCATGGTCTGCGTCATCATCTCGGTGCCAGGGGCGACGCTCGTGTCGGCGAGAACGGGCGCGGCCGGTGGTGGCGGAGCTGCGGGAGTGACGCTCACCGGAGCGGCAGGTGCAGCTTGCTGTGGCGCGGCGCGCGGCGGCGCGCTCGATACTGCGCCATTGGCCTCGCCTTCGCCGAGGACCACGGCGATCGGCGTGTTGACCTTCACGTTGTCAGTACCCTCGGCAATCAAGAGCTCGGACACGGTGCCTTCATCGACGGCCTCGACCTCCATGGTTGCCTTGTCGGTCTCGATCTCGGCGATGATGTCGCCGGGTTTGATGCGGCTGCCGGTCTGCACGAGCCATTTGGCGAGTTTTCCCTCCTCCATGGTCGGGGAGAGCGCCGGCATGAGAATCTGGGTGGGCATGGTGGTCGGTTCGTCCCTTAAGCTCGTCGGCCGGTGGTTCAGCCGAGCGGCGCTGCTTGTTGTTCGATCGATTTTGTCATGTCGGAGATCGTCTCTCCGGTGTGCTTCGTCTCAGCCGGCTCGACGAGCACGACCCAGCATTCCTCGCGGGCGAAGGGATTGTGCTCGACGCCCTTCGGCACGACGTGAAAGTCGCCTTCGCGGAGGACGATGTCCGGACGATCGCGGTAGCGGATCGTCAGCTCGCCGCGGCGGACGAGGAAGAACTCGTCCTCGTCGGCGTGCGCGTGCCAGACGAACTCGCCCTTGACCTTGGCGACCTTCACATATTGCCCGTTCGCCGCCGCGACGACGCGCGGCGACCAGAATTCGGTGAGTTGGCCGAAGGCCGCGTCGAGGTTCGCCTGGAGCACGCTCTGACCCA
>CAUJKI010000266.1 GCA_963205015.1 Pseudomonadota bacterium | reverse complement strand
TAGCACGATGGGGGCTTTTGTTTGTTACTCCTTCGCCCGCATTCGCGAATTTTCCAGGCTAGCAGCCTGTCGGACTTAACGAAGGATGCGCGATAATCACGCCGGCCCCTTGGAGACCGACGAAGCACGATGAGCAACTTCCGGCCGAGCGATCGCGACACTGCATTCGTGTGTCCTCCGTCGGTGGATGAGTGGTTGCCGCAGCGGCACTTGGCGCGCTATGTGGTGGAAGTGGTCGAGGGATTGGATCTTTCGGAGATGGTCAAGGCCTACCGCGGCTCGGGTTCGGCCTCGTATCACCCGGCGATGCTGCTGGCGCTGCTGATTTACGGCTGAGCCACCAAGGTGTTTTCCAGTCGCGCGATCGAGCGCGCCACCTACGACTCGGTGGCCTTTCGCTTCATCGCCGCCAACGAACATCCCGATCACGACACCATCGCGAGTTTTCGCAAGCGCTTTTTGCCGCAGATCCAGGCGCTGTTCGTCGAGGTGCTGAAGCTGGCGCGCACGATGGGGATGCTCAAGCTGGGTACGGTGGCGCTGGATGGGACCAAGATCCACGCCAATGCGAGCCGGCACAGTGCGCTCTCTTACGGCCATGCCAGGAAGCTGGAGAAGCAGCTCAAGCGGGAAGTGCAGCAACTGCTGAAGCTGGCCGAGCAGGCCGATGCCGCGGACATTCCCGATGGGATGTCGATCCCCGAGGAACTGGAACGACGCGAGGCGCGCCTGGCGGCGATTGCCGAGGCGAAGCGGAAGATCGAAGCGCGGGTGGCCGAGCGTGAGCAGGCCGAGTATCAGGCCAAGCTCGCCACGCGTGCTGAGCGCGAGAAGCGCACCGGCAAGAAGCCGGGCGGTCGTCCACCAGCCCCGCCGAGCGGTATGATCGGTGATAAGGAACAGATCAATCTGACCGATGAGGACTCGCGCATCATGCCGGTCGCCGGCGGCGGGTTCGATCAGTGCTACAACGCGCAGGCTGCGGTCGCTACGGGAAGTCTGCTCATCGTGGCGAATGATCTGACGCAGGCGGCCAACGACAAGCAGCAACTGGCGCCGCTGATCGACCAGCTCAAGGCGCTGCCCAAGACACTGGGTCGGGTCAAACGAGCGCTGGCGGACAGTGGGTACTTGAGCGAGGCGAATGTCGAGCACTGCGCTCAGGCCAAGATCGAACCGTTGATTGCGATGAAACGCGAGCGCCACAACGCGCGCTGGAAGGAGCGCTTCGCTGAAGATCCGAAAGCTCCGCCTGAATCGGCCTCCCCGATGTGCAAGATGGCGCATCGACTGAAGACGAAGCGAGGCAAGAAGCTCTACGCGCTGCGCAAACAAACTCCGGAGCCGGTCTTCGGGGTCATCAAATCGGTGATGGGCTTTCGGCAGTTCCTGCTGCGCGGGCTTGAGAACGCCAAAGGCGAGTGGAATCTGGTGACGATGAGCTGGAACATCCGGCGCATGTTCGCGCTGGGCAGCGCGTGAGCACAAAGCCATGGTTGCCACGCGCTCGTAGTCAGTCGAAATTCGCATGTTTACCGGTTGCTGCATGGGTCAGCGCATTTGCTCCATCATTCAGGATCCTCACCCCATTCCTCGGCCTTCGCCGGACAACCCCAGTCCGATAGGCTGCTAGGCTCGGCGCTTCAACGCAGCCGCTTCACCGCGAACACGTTCGGGATCCGCGCCAGCTTGCGCTGCGGATAGGAAAGTTCAAACCACCCCTGCAGCGATAAGTCTACTTCGGGGAACGGGCCTTATGGTGAGCCCGAGACTGCCGCCGTCGAGTTCAAGGTCGGCGAAAGCAGGATCGAGCGTGCTGCGCTCGACAAAGCCTGGGACTACGCGCTCGACCTCAAGAACTTCCATGAAGGGAGTCACGTCCGCCGGATTGTGCCGCTTGTCGTCGCCACCGGTGCTCGCAGCGCGGAAGGCGCGTTGCTACCCGCTGTCGAATACGCACCCGACGGCGTCGCGCGGCCGCTCGGGCTCTCTCTCGGCACCGCAGCCGGACTGATCGCGAGCCTGACCACCGAGCCACGCGCGGTCCTGGAAGCGGACGCGACCATGCCGGACGCGTTGACCTGGGCCGCTTCCCCTTACCATCCCACGCCGACGATCGTCGAAGCCGCTCGTGCACTCTATGCGCAGCATTCAGTGGCCGCGATCGCGCGGCACGATGCCGGTGCGCGCAATCTTCACCTGACGGCACAGCGCCTGAGTACCCTGGTGGACCAAGCGCGTGCTGAAGGTCGCAAGATCATCTGCTTCGTGACCGGCGTCCCCGGCGCTGGCAAGACTCTCGTGGGCCTGAACCTGGCGACTCAGCGTCGTGAGCCGGACGCAGCAACGCACGCCGTGTTCCTCTCGGGTAACGGGCCGCTCGTCGCCATGTTGCGCGAGGCGTTGACGCGCGACGATCTCGCGCGCCGTCGTGCGCGCGGCGAGAGAATCAGGAAGCACAATGTGGGCAATCTGGTGAAGGCGTTCATTCAGAACGTCCATCACTTCCGCGATGAAGCCCTTCGCCACGAGGGCCCGCCCGCGGACCACGTCGTGATCTTCGACGAAGCGCAGGGCGCATGGAATCTGCGAAAGACCGCGCTGTTCATGAAACAGCGCAAAGGCATCGCCAATTTTGCGCACTCCGAGCCCGAGTTCCTGATGTCGTACATGAATCGCCATGCCGATTGGGCCGCGATCGTCTGCCTCGTTGGCAGCGGCCAGGAAAGGAAATTCACACTGGCGAGGCAGGAATCGGCGAGTGGCTTCGGGCGGCAACGACGCAATTCCCTGACTGGCATCTGTCCGTCTCTTCCCAACTCCTCGACGCCGACTACGCTGCCGGGCGTGCGCTGAACGCCGTGCGGGACTGCTCCCACGCGCACCTCGACGACACGGCGCTGCATCTGCATGTCTCGATGCGCAGCTTCTGTGCGGAAGACGTCTCGACGTTCGTGAGGGCGCTGCTCGACTGCGACCGCGAAGGCGCGGCCGCAGCGCTTGCGGCGCTGCGCGGGCGCTATCCAATTGTGATTACGCGAGACTTGGCGAGAGCCAAAGCGTGGTTGAAGGTGCAGGCTCGTGGCAGTGAGCAATATGGTTTGCTCGCTTCGTCAAAGGCGATGCGCCTCAAGCCCCACGCCATCGACATCCGCGTCGCCGTCGATCCCGTGCAATGGTTCCTGAAGCCGCGTGACGATGTTCGATCGAGCTGGTTTCTCGAAGACTGCGCGACCGAGTTCCAGGTACAAGGCCTCGAGCTCGACTGGACCTGTGTTACCTGGGACGCTGATTTCCGCGCGAGTACCGCAGATGCGAATGGATGATCGTACCACGACTTCCGCGGGAGTCGTTGGGTGAATATCCGGAACGCTGAGAGCTGCGGCTACTTGAAGAATGCTTACCGCGTACTACTCACACGCGCGCGGCAGGGGATGGTCGTTTTCGTACCGCCGGGCGAGCGGGGGGATTCGACGCGGCCACCGGCGCACTACGACGCAACATTTCAGTATCTGACGGCTTCGGGACTGCGCGAACTCTAAGGCGGTGACGATCAGTTCACCGAAATCGGAGCGGTGAGGATCGCCCGCAGACCAACGACCGGATGCACGGAGCGAAACACAACCTCAGAAAGCCATCACGAGCCTGCACACCGTCGCTCACTCCGGCGCCACGTACCCATAGGCCACGCATCACGGCAACCGGCATTGTCCGGTTACATCAAATCGAAATCCTCGGTCACGCGCCGCCGGAAGTCGCGGTCACGAGCGGCCGGAATGCGCAACCCAAGAGACCGGGCACAGTTCGCGCGGCTATTCGATTGGCCCATGCAACTCC
>CAUJKI010000265.1 GCA_963205015.1 Pseudomonadota bacterium | reverse complement strand
GCACCGCGGCGCACGTGATCGAGCTCGGGCTGCCGGTGACCGAGGTCTCCGAGCTGACCGATGTCGGTGGCGTGGTGCTGAGCTCGATCTCGATCCCCGCTCTCAAGAAGCGCGAGGCGAAGTCCACCGTGGAGCTGCCGTCGGGCGGTACACTGGCGCTCGCCGGTCTCCTGTCCGAGGACACGCGCAAGAACATCGACGGCCTCCCGGGCCTCAAGGACGTCCCGGTGCTCGGCACTCTGTTCCGCTCGAACGACTTCATCAAGCGCGAGACCGAGCTCGTCGTGCTCGTCACGCCCTACATGGTGAAGCCGGTAGCCCGCCAGAAGCTTGCGCGTCCCGATGACGGTTTCGCGCCGGCCACGGACCACAAGTTCAATTTCTACGGCCACCTCAACCGAGTCTACGGCAAGGACGTCAAGATCCACGCGGGTCTCAAGGACGGCAACGGCTTCATCATTGATTGATCAGAGCAGGATCGGCGGAGACCTACCATGACGGCCAAGAAGAACCTTCGTGATTGCCTGCTCGCTCCCGCCAGTACGGTTGCTGCCGGCCTGATGCTTGCGACGATCGCCGCCGGCCTAGTCGGCTGCCGGCCGGGGCAGGAGGAGCCAGGCGTTCAGGTTGCGAGCTGGGCGATGATCGACGCGCGCCAACGCCACCCGATCGTCGTGACCGACGAGCCGGCGAATCTCACGCTGCGCGTTGCCGCCGGCGCCTCCGGGTTGACGCCGGCCCAGCGCGCCCAGGCCATTCATTTCTTCCGCAACTATCGTGGATCGGGTCCGGATGCCGGACGCCTCGCGATCGGAGTCCCGAGCGGCGGCGCCAACGAGGTCGCATCGGTCCGTGCCCTCGCCGACCTCCGCTCGATCGTGCGCGATGCGGGAATCGACGAGATGAGCATCAACGTGCGTCCGTACCGCGCCGACCGCGACGCGAGCGCGCCGATCAAGATCGCCTATGCCCGCTTCATCGCGCAGGCGCCCGAATGCGGCCACTGGCCCGACAACCTGGCGCATGACCACAAGAACCTGCCCTACGCAAACTTCGGCTGCGCGACACAGCGCAACCTCGCGGTGCAGGTTGCCAATCCGGCCGACCTGCTCGGCCCGCGCGCCATGACGCCGAGCGCTGCCGAGCGGCGCGACACCGTCCGCGACAAGTACGTCAAGGGCCAGCCGACAGGGGCTCAGAAATCGGGCGACGAGCGTCTGGAAACCATAGCGAAGTAGCCCGCGCGAGGCCGCTCAGCCGAACCGCCGCCAACACCGAACGAAGTTAAGCGAGGACAAGACCATGAGCCGCGAGCTTGCCAGACTGGAGGAGATCGTGGAGGCCGCCGACGAGCGGATCTCGGATCGCGCGCGCCCCATACCGCGCATCTCGATCCAGGCCTTCTGTGAGCGCCCCGAGACGGCCGATGCGATCCAGGTTGCTGCCGAGGATCGCCGCCTCATCAAGACGCACGTCAGCGTTCATATGGGCGGCGTGCAGGCTGCCGTCGCGCACTATCAGGAAAGCCCGACGCCGAACCTGATCATCATCGAGTCGACGCTCTCGCAGCGCGAGTTTCTCGGCGAGCTCGATCGCCTCGCGGAGACGTGCGATGCCGGGACCAAGGTTATCGTGATCGGTCACACGAACGATGTTGCCCTCTATCGCGAGGTGCTGCGCCGCGGTGTCAGCGAGTACCTGATCGCGCCGATCGCGCCGCTACAGGTCATGGAGAGCCTGTCGAACCTCTACAACGACCCGCAGTCCGATCCGGTCGGCCACGTCTACGCTTTCGTCGGCGCTAAGGGCGGCGTCGGATCGAGCACGATCTGCCACAACGTCGCGTGGACCATCTCGGAGATGATGAAGCAGGCGGTCGTGATCGCAGATCTGGATCTGCCGTTCGGCACTGCCGGCCTCGACTTCAACCAGGATCCCGTGCAGGGCATCGCCGATGCGATCTCGACGCCGGAGCGCCTCGACGAGGTGCTCCTCGATCGCCTGCTGACGAAGTGCTCGGAATACCTCAGCATCTTCGCCGCGCCGGGTGCCCTCGACCGCGAGTACGACCTTTCGGCGGATGCGTGCGACCTCGTCCTCGACGTGGTGCGCCAGAACGTCCCGTACGTGGCGCTCGACGTCCCGCACATGTGGACGGAGTGGACGAAGCGGATGGTCCTCAATGCCGACAGCGTGATCATCACCGCCGCGCCCGACCTCGCGAACCTGCGCAATGCCAAGAACATGTTCGATCTCATCAAGCAGGCGCGGCACAACGACAAGCCGCCGATGCTGGTGCTGAGCACGATCGGCGTGCCGAAGCGGCCCGAAATCTCCATCAAGGATTTCGAGTCCGCCATGGGCACCAAGGCAGCGGCAACGATCGAATTCGACAGCGAGACCTTCGGTCAGGCGGCCAACAACGGCCAGATGATCGAGGAGATGGCGCCGAAATCGAAGGCCGTGCCGGCGATACACGAGATCGCCATGGCGCTCACCGGGCGCCGTGAGCAGAAGGCCGAGAAGAAATCGCCGTTGGGTGACATCCTCGGCAAGCTGAGACGGAAGCGCTAAGGAGTGGCTGGCATGTTCGGCAGGCGTTCAAACGATCCCTCTGCACCGCGTCCGGCGATCCCGCAACAGCCGGTCGGCGCGCCCGTGCCCGCCGAGCCTCAGCGCGCGGCGACGCCAGCGCCGCGAGCGGCTCCCGCCGCGCCGCCGGCGCCGGCGCGCGTCGATCCGATCGAGCAGACACGCCGCCACTCCGAGGAGTACTACGACGTCAAGACGTCGGTCTTCAATGCGCTGATCGACACCATCGACCTCACGCAGCTCGCCAAGCTGGAGGCCGCCGCGGCGCGCGAGGAGATCCGCGACATCGTCGGCGAGATCATCCAGCTCAAGAACGTCGTGATGTCGATCGCCGAGCAGGAGGAGCTGCTCGAGGACATCTGCAACGACGTGCTCGGCTACGGTCCGCTCGAGCCGCTGCTCGCTCGCGACGACATCGCCGATATCATGGTCAACGGTGCCGGCACGACCTTTATCGAGGTCAACGGCAAGGTGCAGAAGACGGGCGTGCGCTTCGCCGACAACGCGCAGCTCATGAACATCTGCCAGCGCATCGTCAGCCAGGTCGGCCGCCGCGTCGACGAAAGCTCGCCGATATGCGACGCGCGCCTCCCGGACGGCAGCCGTGTCAACGTCATCGCCCCGCCGCTGGCGATCGACGGTCCGGCACTCACCATTCGTAAGTTCAAGAAGGACCGTCTCAAGCTCGAGCAGCTCGTCCAGTTCGGCTCCATCACGCCCGACGCGAAGGCGATCCTCGAGGTCATCGGTCGCGTGCGCTGCAATATCCTCATCTCCGGGGGCACCGGCTCGGGCAAGACGACCTTGCTCAACTGCATGACCGGCTCGATCGACGCCGATGAGCGCATCATCACCTGCGAGGACTCGGCCGAGCTTCAGCTCCAGCAGCCTCATGTCGTCCGTCTCGAAACGCGCCCGCCGAACCTTGAGGGCGAGGGCGAGATCACGATGCGCGACCTCGTCAAGAACTGCCTGCGTATGCGACCCGAGCGGATCATCGTCGGCGAGGTGCGCGGACCAGAGGCGTTCGACCTGCTGCAGGCCATGAACACGGGCCACGACGGCTCGATGGGTACGCTGCACTCGAACAGCCCCCGCGAAGCCATCAGCCGCCTCGAGTCCATGATCATGATGGGCGGCTACTCGCTGCCGACCAGGACCATCCGCGAGATGATCGTCGGTTCGATCGATATCATCATCCAGGCCTCCCGCCTGCGCGACGGCTCGCGCAAGATCACGCACATCACCGAGGTGGTGGGTATGGAAGGCGACGTCGTCACGCTGCAGAACCTCATCGTTTTCGAGATCACGGGCGAGGACGCCAACGGCAAGATCATCGGCCGCCATCGCTCGACGGGCATCGCGCGTCCGCGCTTCTGGGAGCGGGCCGAGTACTACAACGAGACCGAAAAGCTGTCCCAGGCGCTGGCGAACTCCGAAGTACTGGACGCCATGGGCCGGACGATGGGAGAGGCCAATGCTTGATGCCGAGACGATGCAGCTCGGGCTGGTCGGGCTCGCTGCGCTTTCCGCAGCGGCGATCATTTACATTCTTGCCTATCCGCTTCTCTCAGGCGCCACGAAGACGGAAAAGCGCATCCAGGGCGTCACCGACAACAAGGCGAAGCGTGCCGTCCGTAACGCCCAGGCCGAGCAGATCAGCAACCGCCGCCGCCAGGTCGCCGAGACGCTGAAGGAGCTCGAGCAGAAGCAGAAGAAGCGCGAGAAGATCTCGATGCGCACGCGCCTGGAGCGCGCCGGCCTCGACGTCACGCCGCGTGTCTTCTGGCTCACGAGTGTGGTCGCCGGTGCGGTGCTCGGCGCGTTGACCTACGCCTCGTTGCCCGGCATGAGCCCTCTCATCTCGGTCGCGGTCATGTTCGTCAGTGCCCTCGGGCTTCCGCGCTGGATCGTCAATCGCATGATCCGGCGGCGGCAGAACAAATTCCTCGACGAGTTCGCGAACTCGATCGACGTCATCGTGCGCGGCGTCAAGTCCGGCTTGCCGTTGAACGAATGCCTCAACATCATCGCCCGCGAAAGCCCTTCGCCGATCCGGGAGGAATTCAAGGAACTGGTCGAGCAACAGCGCGTCGGCGTTCCCCTCAGCGAGTGCTTCGAGCGTATGATGACGCGGATGCCGCTCTCGGAGGTCAATTTCCTCGCGATCGTCGTTTCAATTCAGCAGCAGGCGGGCGGCAACCTCTCTGAGGCGCTCGGCAATCTTGCAGGCGTGTTGCGCGACAGAAAGCGCATGCAGCAGAAGGTGAGGGCTCTTTCGGCCGAAGCCAAGGCCTCCGCGGGCGTGCTCGCCTGCTTGCCGTTCGCCGTCATGCTGATGGTCTACTTCTCGACGCCCAACTACATAAAAATCCTCTTCACGGCGAAGA
The DNA here is from genome assembly GCA_963205015.1 of Pseudomonadota bacterium. GTDB lineage: Bacteria > Pseudomonadota > Alphaproteobacteria > Rhizobiales > Hyphomicrobiaceae. The sequence goes on along the minus strand of CAUJKI010000265.1, from coordinate 3,576 downwards.
TGGGTCAGTTCCTCCTGCTCTGTGCGGCCGGCTGGATGACCTGCGGCATCCTCGTGATGAAGAAGATGATCAACTTCAAGTTCTGAGGCGCGCGCGCTGCCGCCGTGCAGATGTGCGCGAGAGGAGACCGGGGACCATGGTCGATTTCGTCGAAGCCTTCATGAACCCGCAGCTGCTGGTGACGCTCCTTGCGGCCGCCGCCGCCTTCGCGACGGTGCTGACGGTCAGCATGCCGCTTCTTTCGCGCGACCGCATGTCCTATCGCATGAAGTCGATGGCGACCGAGCGCGACAAGATGCGTGCCGCCCGACTGGCGGAGTTCGCGAAGGAGGGCCAGGGTCGCCTGAGGCAGACACCGAAGGGCTTCATGCAGGAGATTGTCACCCGGCTCAATCTGCGCAAGGCGTTCGATTCCGACGAGGTGCGTGATCTCCTGAAGATGGCGGGACTACGCGGCCAGACACCGCTCGTCACCTACATGTTCTTCCGTCTCGTGATGCCGATCATCGTCACGATCCTGGCGCTGGTCTATCTCTTTGTCGTCCTCAATATCCAGCATCCCCCGATCGCGAAGTTCGGCATGGCGATCGCGGCCGGCTACTGCGGCTTCTATCTGCCGAACGTGTTCCTGAAGAATCTCGTCCAGAAGCGTCAGGCGTCGATCACCCAGGCCTTCCCCGATGCGCTCGATATGCTGCTCATCTGCGTTCAGGCGGGCATGTCGATCGAGGCGGCCTTCGGCAAGGTCTCGAAGGAAGTCTCGAGCCAGTCGCTCGAGCTCGCCGAAGAGTTCAGCCTCACCACGGCCGAGCTTTCCTATCTGCAGGATCGCCGCATTGCCTTCGAGAACCTCGGCAAGCGCACGGGCATCGCCGGCATCAAGGCGGTCGCAACCGCGCTCATCCAGGCCGAGCGTTACGGCACGCCCGTCGGTCAGGCGCTGCGCGTGATGGCCAAGGAGAACCGCGACATGCGCATGTCGGAAGCCGAGCGCAAGGCCGCGGCGCTGCCGCCCAAGCTGACGGTTCCGATGATTGTCTTCTTCCTGCCGGTCCTGTTCGTCGTCATTCTCGGCCCGGCGGTCATCCAGGTGATGAAGCTCAACTAGCGCAATCCTGCGGCTGTTGCATTGCAGCCATCAGCGGCCTGAAGCATCCCACTCGAGGCTGGCCTCCGGGGGCGGGTTGGGGTAGAGCCATCCCGAAGAATGCTGCCGCCCGTCACGACGGCCAGGTCTATAGAGGCCGGGGGCGAGGGCGGCTTGAGCCCCAGCGACAGGCGCCTCGACGTGCGACCTCCGGATGCATACGATCTCGCGATCATCGGCGGCGGGGTGAACGGCTGCGGCATTGCCGCGGATGCGGCCGGCCGGGGCCTCACCGTCCTGCTCGCGGAAATGGGCGACCTCGGCGGCGCGACGAGCTCGGCGAGTTCCAAGCTCGTCCACGGCGGCCTGCGCTATCTCGAGCACTACGCCTTCCGCCTGGTGCGCGAGGCGCTCGGCGAGCGCGAGGTACTGCTCGCCAAGGCACCCCACATCATTTGGCCGCTGCGCTTCGTGCTTCCCCACATGCCGGGTCAGCGCCCGCGCTGGATGCTGCGCGCCGGCCTCTTTCTCTATGACCACCTCTACCGGCGCAAGGCCGTGCCGGGATCGGCCGCGATCGATCTCACGCGCGAGCCCAGCGGGCGACCGCTCACGCCGGAGCTCACGCGCGGCTTTGCCTACTGGGATTGCTGGGTGGACGATGCCCGCCTCGTCATTCTCAATGCGCAGGCGGCCGTGGAGCGCGGCGCCGAGATTCTCCCCCGCCACAAGGTTACGGCCGTGCAGACGGATGGCGCCCTCTGGCGCCTCGTGATCCGCGGCGGCGCACAGGAGCGTGAGGTGCGGGTGCGCGCGCTCGTCAATGCGGCCGGGCCCTGGGTGGACAAGGTCGGCGGCCTGATCGCGAGCGTCGCCACGCCGCGCCTTCGGCTCGTCAAGGGCAGTCACATCGTCGTGCCGCGCATTGCCGGTGCCGATGACGCCTACCTCATGCAGAATAGCGACGGCCGGATTGTCTTCGCCCTCCCCTACGAGGAGCGCTTCACGATCGTCGGCACGACGGATGTCGCCTATAGCGGCGATCCAGCCGCTGTCGCGATCGACGAAAGCGAGATCGCCTATCTGCTCGAGCTTGCGAACCGCTTCTTCCGCGCGCCGCTTCGCCGGCAGGATGTAGTATGGGCCTATTCTGGTGTCCGCCCGCTCTATGACGATCAGTCGGACAATCCCTCTGCAGTGACGCGCGACTACCACCTGGAGCTTGCAGCGCCTGGGGGCGCGCCGCCGCTGCTGACAGTCATGGGCGGTAAGGTGACGACGTATCGCCGGCTTGCCGAGGAAGCGCTGGAGCGCCTGAGGCCCCATCTCGCAGGCATGGGTCCGGCATGGACGGCTGGGGCGCCACTGCCCGGCGGCGATCTCGAGGCGAACGGTCGCCTTGTTGATTCACCCGTCGCCGCCTTCGAGCAGTTCGTGGCGCGCCTCGCGCAGCAGTATCCGGGCTTCGAGCGCACCTATCTCCTGCGGCTTGCCCGCCGGCATGGATCGCGCGTCCCGGCCGTGCTCGGCGATGCCCGCGGCCTCGCCGACATGGGCGCGCTGCTCGGGCCAAGCCTCACCGAGCGCGAAGTGGTCTACCTCAAGGAGCGCGAGTGGGCGACAAGCGCCGAGGACATCCTCTGGCGGCGCACCAAGGCCGGCCTGCATCTCAGCGCGGACGAGCGCGCACGCGCCATGGATGTGATCGCCGCGCTGCTTTGAGTGAGCGCAATCATCAGGACAGTTGGGAGAACCCCGGGACCATGACCGACACTGCTCCGCCTCGCGTCGCCATCATCGGCATCTGGCTCGAAAGCAACCGCCAGGCGCCGGTCGCCACCGAGCAGGATTTCAAGGAGTTCTACCAGCTCGAAGGCACGGCGATCCTGGAGCGGGCGCGCGAGCCTCATCCCTCGATCATGGGTGAGGCTGCGGCCTTCGTGAAGACCATGGACGCGACGGGCCCCTGGGAGCCTGTGCCGATCCTGCTTGCGGGCTGCCACCCGAACGGGGCCATCGACGGCGCGCTCATGGACAAGTACCTCGCAATCTGCCGCGAGGGTCTCGTGGGGGCAGGTCCGCTCGATGCTGTCTATGTCGCCGACCACGGCGCCATGATCGCGACCGACCGGGACGATCCCGATGGTGAGTTGATTGCGCTCGCCCGCGAGATCGCCGGCCCCAAGGCGCGGATCGTCGTGACGCTTGACCTGCATGGAAATATCTCCGAGCGCATGGTCGAGAAGTCCGATCTCATTGTCGGTTACCGCACGAATCCGCACGTGGACTACATCGAGCGCGGCGAGGAAGCCGCACTCTCGCTCCGTCTCATGCTTGCCGGTCTCGCGGATCCCAAGTCCGCCTTCATCCGCCTGCCGCTGACGCCGGCCTCGGTGAACCTGCTGACCGCGAGCGGTCCCTATGGCGAGATGATCGACTACGGCACGCGGCGCCGCGCCGAGCTCGCCGGCGATATCCTCTATGTCTCG
>CAUJKI010000264.1 GCA_963205015.1 Pseudomonadota bacterium | reverse complement strand
CAATATGCGCAGTTCAACTTCTCCAGCGCATTGAGATAGGCCAGGTGAGCGCGATCGAAGGCGAAATAGTCCCTGCGTCGCACCTTCTCTATGCCGTAAGCGGGAAAGCAGATCGCCTGATAGAGGCTGACCGATATGTCCAGGATCACAAGTGGCACGATCAGGCTGTAGATCACGGGCGCCGTCAGCATCACGAGAGGGTGTGCGCTAAAGATATACTGCGACAAGCGCGTCTTCAGCTCTCGATGCCGTCGAAGCACCTCCTGCTCGAAAGCGATCCGCCCGCGTTCCAGGCCGACGCGCAGCCCCGCCCGCTCCTTGGCGATCTCTGCCGCGAGTTCCAGTTCGAGCGCCGCGATCCGGTCCATCAGGTGACCTACGGGGCTCGGCGCTTGATGATCGCTCATGTCTCATCCCTACGTGTGATCAGCTGCGGCGGCTCCCGGGGCTGTGACCGCTTCGGTTGGAGCACCATATCGAGGAAGTCCATGGGTGGCGCCTTCTTCGTTTGGTGATCCTGTCGGCCTCGCCCGTTCACCTTCACTCATTTACAAACGCCAATCCTCGCAGCCGATCAATGGCTTGCGGGTCTACGGGGGGCGAAGGCCCCTCAACCCGCGTGCGGCTCGTCGGAACATCACGAGCGTCCCGGAGGCGCCCGGTCGGGTCAGAGCGGTCGCGCCCGATGCGCGCGGCGTAGCGCCGGAATTTCCGGCGCTCATGCCCAGTACGTGCGTGTCGCGGGCGATCATCTGCTGCCATAACGGGCAGAACAGGCCCGAGAAGTGGGCAAGCGGTCGTTCAGCAAACGCTTCAATTGCCTCGCGGGCGACTCTAGTATCTCCTGGTTGCCCCCGCTCGCGCACAAGGAGCGCCCATGTCTGCAGCCGTTGCCGCCGCATTCTTCGACGAGATGAATGTTCCCGAAGGGGGTGTGCGTGCCGGATATGAGGCGATCGCGGAATGGCTGAAGCAGGCGCCCCGCGAGCTGCTCGTCAACCGCAAGCTCGAAGCCGAGCATTTCTTCCGCCGCATCGGCATCACCTTCAACGTCTACGGCGACAACCAGGGCACCGAGCGGCTTATTCCTTTCGACATCGTACCGCGCGTTCTGACGGCCGCCGAATGGCAGAAGCTCGTCCGCGGCCTCGAACAGCGGGTCAAGGCGCTCAACGCCTTCATCGCGGACAGCTACAACGGGCGCGAAATCGTTGCCGCGGGCATCGTGCCGGAGGAGCTGATCCTGCAGAACCCGGCCTTCCAGCCGGAGATGACGCATTTCACGCCGCCGGGCGGCACCTACGTGCACATCGCCGGTATTGATATCGTCCGCGTCGATGCCGACACCTTCTACGTGCTCGAGGACAACGCGCGAACGCCCTCGGGCGTCTCCTACATGCTGGAGAACCGCGAGGCGATGATGCGGCTCATGCCGGAGCTGTTCGGATCGTTGCGGGTCGCGCCCGTCGACAACTATCCCGATGCACTGCTCGAGACCCTGCGCTCGGTCGCGCCGCGCTCCGCCCCGCGCGATCCGACGGTGGTGCTGCTGACGCCCGGCCCCTTCAATTCGGCTTACTACGAGCATTCGTTCCTAGCCGACAAAATGGGCGTTGAATTGGTGGAGGGCCGCGATCTTCTCGTGCGCGACAATGTCGTCTACATGCGCACGACGGAGGGGCCGCGCCGCGTCGATGTCATCTATCGGCGCATCGACGACGATTTCCTTGACCCTATCGCCTTCAATCCGGGCTCCATGCTCGGCGTTCCGGGCCTCATGTCGGCTTACAAGGCCGGCAATGTCACGATCTCGAACGCCATCGGCACCGGCGTCGGTGACGACAAGGCCATCTACAGCTACATGCCCGAGATCATCGAATTCTACCTCGGCGAGAAGCCGCTCCTCTCCAACGTCCCGACACACCGCTGCCGCGAGCCGGAGTCGCTCCGCTATGTCCTTTCGAGGCTGCACGAGCTCGTCGTCAAGGAGGTGAACGGCTCGGGTGGCTACGGCATGCTCGTCGGACCGCACGCGACCAAGGCCGAGCGCGACACCTTTGCGGCCAAGCTGAAGGCGCATCCCGATGACTTCATCGCCCAGCCGACACTCGCGCTCTCGACCGTGCCCTGCTTCGTCGACTCGGGCCTCGCACCGCGCCATGTGGACCTGCGTCCCTATGTGCTCTGCGGCGCCGATGGCGTACGCTGTGTTCCCGGCGGTCTCACGCGCGTCGCGCTCAAGGAAGGCTCGCTGGTGGTGAACTCCTCCCAGGGTGGCGGCACCAAGGACACCTGGGTGGTGGAGATCTGAGCTCGTGCGATGATCGAGAAATTCGCCAGATCTTGCAGCACGGTATCGAGTGAAATTCTCGATCCGTGGCGAACTTCGGAACCGGGACACTAGATGCTCTCGCGCATGGCGGACAATCTCTACTGGCTCTCGCGCTATACCGAGCGCGCGGAGAACCTGGCGCGCATTCTGCATGTGGCGCAGCGTCTCGCGGCACTTCCTTCGGCTTATGCGGGAGCCTCCAACGAATGGGAGTCGGCGATCGCCACTGCGGCCTGCGCCGATGAGTTCAAGACGCTCTACCCCGACGGCGCGACGCGCGAGAACGTCATCCGCTACATCGTCGATTCACCGTCCAATCCGAGTTCAATCAAGGCCTGCATCGAGACCGCGCGCTCGAATGCGCGTGCCGTGCGCACGGCCATCACCAGCGAGATGTGGGAGATTCTGAACGAGGGTTGGAACGAGATGCGCGGCATCGAGTTCGACGGCATCTCGCAGTCGGCGCTGACGCAGTTCCTCCAGCGCGTGCAGCAGATGTCGCTGCGCTTCGACGGCGCCGCCTACCGCACCATGCTGCGCTCCGACCAGTACTGGTTCCAGCGGCTCGGCACGTTTGTCGAACGAGCCGACAACATGGCACGCCTGCTCGACGTCAAGTACCATCTGCTACTGCCCGAGAAGGAGCCGGTCGGCGGCGGCCTCGATTATTTCCAGTGGTCATCGATCCTGCGCAGCGTGAATGCGCTCACGTCCTATCACTGGGTGTACCGCGAGAACGTCAAGCCGTGGCTCGTCGCCGACTTCCTCATTCTGCGGCCTGAGCAGCCGCGCTCGCTCATCTCCTGCTACATGGCGCTCAACGATTACCTCGACCAGATCGCCGAGGCCTACGGGCGCCAGGGACCTGCGCAGCACATCGTGCGCTCGACCACGGCGCGGCTCCAGAATGCCGACATGGATCAGATCTTCCAGTCCGGTCTCCATGAGTTCCTCGTCGAATTCATCGACGACAACAACCGGCTGGGAAGCGCCATCACTCAGCAGTATCTCTCTTAGCCGGGCATCCTTATGCGCATCAAAGTCCGGCATCAGACGCGCTACACCTACGACGAGCCGGCAAACGACGCGCTCCAGCTCCTGCGCATGACGCCGCGTCCGCACGAGGGGCAGTTCGTGCGGCGCTGGCGCGTGGCCGTCGATGCGGATGCACGCCTCGAGCGTAGCGAGGACGCCTACGGCAACATCACGCATCTTGTTTTTCTGCATGGGCCGCTCACGCAGGCAACGATCACCATCGAGGGCGAGGTCGACACGCGCGACACGAACGGCGTCGTCCGCGGTGCGGTAGAGTGGCAACCGGCGCGCCTCTTCCTGCGCGAGACGGCGCTGACACGGCTTACGCCTTCGCTCAGGCGCTTTGCGCGCGAGACCTCGGCAGG
>CAUJKI010000263.1 GCA_963205015.1 Pseudomonadota bacterium | reverse complement strand
TCGCGAACTCGGCAGCGGGGGGCAAGGGGGTGGTGCACGGCGAACCGCCGGCCGCCAGAACAATGTTCAGACAGACTGGCGCGTGCGCGAGCGGGCCCGCCTGCAGCAGAAGGGACGGCCGGCGGCGGTCGTTGCTCCGGTCACCACCAGTGGTCTTGCCGGTCGTCTGGATGCCATCCCGGCCCGGGAGGCCCTGATCCTCAAAGCCCTGGTTAACCATCCCTGGCTCATCGAGGAGCACGCCGAACGAATTGCCGCGATGGAGTTCACCGCCCCGGCGCTCATTGGACTGAAAGACGCTATTTTAGCGGCTTTGGCGGAGGAAATTCCACTTGACACTGTAAGCCTACGCAACCATTTCTCCGCTGTAGGCTTGTCCCACGTCGTTGCCCTCGTCGAGCGTGCGATCACGCATAAAGGCGACAGGTTCGCCGAACCAGAGGCCGATCAGGACGCCGTCGAAACCGGTTGGTGTCACGCCGCGACCCTGCACGAAAGGCAGGTAGGGCTGCGGCGGGATTTGGTTGTGGCCGAGCAAAGGTGGCTTGAGGAGCAGAGCGAGGACGCCTTTCAGCGCCTCTGCGAGATCAAGGCCCGGCAGAACCAGGTCGAGGACGGCGAGACGGAAAGGGAAGAGCGCACAGCATCGCCATTGGGTCGGGTGCAGCCGTGAGGCTTGAGTGTCGGATCATGCCGGCGCAATGCGACCTGGAAATGGCGGAGAGAGTGCGCGGGGGGACAGCATTGGGCCGCTTAGTCACGCCGGTGCGTTTCGTTGTCGCGAGTGGCATCCGCTCGTCGCGCGTTTCGCATGGCGTTGCCGCCGGTTCGAACACTGCAGGTCAATTGCCCCAGCAGGCAACACTTTCATCGAGGTGAGATCACCCATGGCGACAAAATCCGAGGAAAAAGCCGCTCCCGCAGCCGAGGTTGCCGAGAAGGACAGTCCTCTCCTCGATCTGTCAGACCAGTCGGTCAAGAAGCTGCTGAAGGCCGGCAAGACGCGCGGCTACGTCACGCTCGATGAGCTCAACGCTGTGCTCTCCTCTGATGACGCCTCGCCGGATGCGATCGAGGATACGATGGCGATGCTGTCCGACATGGGCATCAACGTCGTCGATTCCGAGGAGAGCGAGGAAGCCGCGCCCGACGACACGGCCGATACGCCAGACGAAGAGGATGGCCGCGCGATGACCGTGCAGGCGTTGCCGGCAAAGGCCGAAGGCCGCGCCGAGCCCGCCGACCGCACGGACGATCCCGTGCGCATGTATCTGCGCGAGATGGGCACGGTCGAGCTTCTTTCGCGCGAGGGCGAGATCGCGATCGCCAAGCGCATCGAGGCCGGGCGCGAAGCCATGATCGCGGGCCTCTGCGAAAGCCCGCTGACCTTCCAGGCCATCATCATCTGGCGGGACGAGCTCAACGAGGGCAAGGTCCTGCTGCGCGATATCATCGATCTCGAGGCGACCTACGAAGGGCCCGAGGCGAAGGCTGCGCCGCCGCCCGTCGCACATGCCAACGGCGCCAACGGCGATAGTGAGGTCGCACGTGCAGACGGCGAGGGAGATGGCGAGCCGCGCGACGGCGATATGGACGAGGACGACGAGTACGAGAATGCCGTCTCGCTCGCCGCCATGGAGCACGAGCTGAAGCCCAAGGTACTCGAGACGTTTGATGCCATCGCCGGCAACTACAAGAAGCTCAGGAAGCAGCAGGACAAGAAGCTCGAGCAGCAGGTCGCGGGCGAAGCCGGCTCGCGCCAGCAGCAGAAGGCTTACGAGAAGCTGCGCGAGGAGATCGTCAAGGACGTCAAGAGCCTGTCGCTCAACAACGCCCGCATCGAGAGCCTCGTCGAGCAGCTCTATACGATCAACAAGCGTCTGATCAGCTTCGAGGGCCGCATCATGCGGCTCGCTGACAGCCACGGCGTCGCGCGCACGAGCTTCATCTCCGAGTACTACGGCAACGAGCTCGATCAGACGTGGCTCGACCGTATGGGTACATCGAAGTCCAAGGCCTGGGATCGGCTGATCAAGGCCGAGAGGAAGCAGATCGAGAAGATCCGTGCCGAGATCCATCAGCTCGCCAGCGAGACGGGCCTCGAGATCGCGGAGTTCCGCCGCATCGTCAAGAGCGTGCAGAAGGGCGAGCGCGAGGCACGTCAGGCGAAGAAGGAGATGGTCGAGGCGAACCTGCGTCTCGTGATTTCGATCGCCAAGAAGTACACCAACCGCGGCCTGCAGTTCCTCGATCTGATCCAGGAAGGCAACATCGGCCTCATGAAGGCGGTCGACAAGTTCGAGTACCGGCGCGGCTACAAGTTCTCGACCTACGCCACGTGGTGGATCCGTCAGGCCATCACGCGCTCGATCGCCGATCAGGCGCGCACCATCCGCATTCCCGTGCACATGATCGAGACGATCAACAAGATCGTGCGCACGAGCCGCCAGATGCTGCACGAGATCGGCCGCGAGCCGACGCCGGAGGAGCTTGCCGAGAAGCTCGCCATGCCGATCGAGAAGGTCCGCAAGGTGTTGAAGATCGCCAAGGAGCCGATCAGCCTCGAGACGCCGATCGGTGACGAGGAGGATTCACACCTTGGCGACTTCATCGAGGACAAGAACGCGCTCCTGCCGATCGACGCCGCCATCCAGTCGAACCTGCGCGAGACGACGACGCGCGTGCTCGCTTCGCTGACGCCGCGCGAGGAGCGCGTGCTCAGGATGCGCTTCGGCATCGGCATGAACACCGACCACACACTCGAGGAGGTCGGCCAGCAGTTCTCGGTGACGCGCGAGCGCATCCGCCAGATCGAGGCGAAGGCACTCCGCAAGCTCAAGCACCCGAGCCGCAGCCGGAAGCTCCGGAGCTTCCTCGATAACTGAGTTCAGCTACAAGATGCGCATCAGAAAGCCCCGTCCAAGCGGGGCTTTTTGCATTCCTGCCTGGGCCGGCCTGCCATCGTCCGGAACAATCCCCTCCGCGGATCATTTTCCCAAGGAGATGAAATCCTATCCGCGGAGGTTCACATGCCAGGAAAACTGGACGGCAAACGTATTCTCATTCTCGCCACCCACGGCTTCGAGCAGTCCGAGCTCGAGGTCCCGCGCGACCAACTCAAGGAGGCCGGCGCGACGGTCGATGTGGCCTCGCCGGAGAAGGGTGAGATCAAGGGCTGGGACAAGAAGGACTGGGGACGCCCGGTAAAAGTCGATAAGCCGCTCAGCGGCACAAAGGCAGACGACTACGACGCCATCGTTCTACCTGGCGGCCAGATGAATCCGGACACGCTGCGCGCCGAGCCCGAGGCTGTGAAGCTGGTCAAGGATTTCTACAACTCGGGCAAGATCGTCGCCGCCATCTGCCATGGACCCTGGCTGCTGGTCGAAGCCGGCGTTGCCAAGGGCCGCAAGATGACCTCCTACAAATCGATCAAGACCGACGTGGTCAATGCCGGTGCTCAGTGGGAGGATGCCGCGGTGGTTACGGACAAGGGCCTCGTCACATCGCGCAACCCCGGCGATCTCGACGCCTTCTGCGCCAAGATCATCGAGGAGGTCCGTGAGGGCAAGCATGAGCGGCGCGCCGCATAGCCGGGAACTTCCTTTGAATTGACTCGTTTCTGCCCGCGCGCCACAACGGCGCCGGGCAGTTTCGTTTTGTCGGATGAACTCGTGCGCCTGTCACTCGTGGCCTTTCCCGCGTTTCTGGCTTCGATGTTGCCGGGCCATCCTTCGGCACAGCCGGCGCCGAGCTTTCAGGCGCGCTGCGGCGAGCTCAGGGAAGCCATGAAGGGCCTCGGAGGCCGCGAGGAGCGGGAGGTCGTCACCATTGAGGTTGTCGGACCGCTCCAGATCGTGCGCGAGGAGAATGGCCTCGTGCTACTCGGGCTCTGTGGTCCGCCGGATCCGCGCGTGCTCTGCATTACCTACGAGACGAACGGGCGGCAGCCCGGCGATCGCGTGCTCGTTGTCGGTTCCATTCATCCGGCGGGCGAGGACTTCATCCAGCTCGATCCATGCCTCCACTACACGCCGACTGCCGAGGACAAGGACTGAAGGGCGCGCAGATCGGAGATGCCCATGCGCTATGGCTTCGAGCATATTGCCGAACCGCTGGCGAGCCGGGCGCGCTTTTTCCGCCGGGTCGGCGCCAATGCCGCGCTGGCGCTGACGCTCATTGCGTTTTCGCTCGCCCTGGGCATGGCGGGCTATCACTGGCTCGGTGGTCTCGGCTGGGTGGATTCCTTTCTCAATGCGGCGATGATCCTTTCGGGCATGGGGCCGGTCGATACGCTGCAGAACGACAGCGCCAAGATCTTCGCGGGCATCTATGCGATCTATTCAGGGCTGGTCGTGGTCGCCACGACGGCGCTGATCCTGGCGCCGGTCTTCCATCGCCTGCTGCACAGCATCCACGTCAAGGACGAGCAGGATCCCGACGACGACAATGCACCATCGAAACGGCGTGCGAAGCGGTAGCTTCCAGCGCCGCACATGATTAGGCTTGGCGGCAGATCATCTCGCGAGGAACGGCTCATGTCATTCTTGAAGAAGCTCTTCGGCGGCGGCAGCGGCAGTGGAGGCGATGCGGGTGGCGGCGCGCCCGCGCGCTCGGCCGAGCACAAGGGCTTTACCATCGAGGCCCGGCCCTATGCGGAGGGAGGCCAGTACCAGGTGGCCGGCACCATCTCCAAGCAGGTCGGGGAGGCGCGGAAGGAGCACCGCTTCATCCGCGCCGACCGCTTCCCGACGCAGGACGAGGCCGCCGACTTCGCGCTCATGAAGGGCCGCCAGATCATCGACCAGCAGGGCGACCGCATCTTCGAGTGATGGACCTACTGCGGGGGCAAAAAGTGCCGGCCATGCGGATCAATGACAGGCTTTCGCGCGTGCTCGCTCTCATGGCACTGGTGGCTATGGCGTTCCTGCTCGCGCCTTCCGGTGCCGAGGCGCACGCAGGGCATGCGCAGGCTGCTGCATCGATTGGGCACGGCACGGCGCACGGCGACTATAAGGTCGTTCGTGTCGGCGCTGTCGAGGTCGTTCCGCCGCCGCCCTCCTCGGAACAACCGGCGACGCTCTGCACCACAAATTGCTGTGCTGCCGGCATGAGCTGTTGCGTCGCTCTGGGCGCGGTACCGGATGGGATCGATCCGCCGCAGGCGCGTCTCGTGCGTCATGGGCCGCTCAATGCCGTGCGTGCAGGTGTCGAGCCGGCAGTTCCGCTGAAGCCCCCTCGAGGGCTCGTTGCGCGCGAGACACAGGATTTTAATCCGAGGTGCAGCGTGGCACGTTGGGCGGCACCGTCCCGTCCGCCTGCGTGCGCTGCGGAAACTCTCACTCATCAGGACTGATCCATGAAATACACACTGGGACTGGCAGCCTTCGCGCTGCTTGGTCTTTCTGCCGCTGTTCAGGCCCAACATAGCCATGGCAGCCAGGCCGCGCCCAAGGCGGCCGCTAAGGAAGCGCCCGCCACTAAGGCCTATCGGGCCGCGAACGATAGGATGCACGCCGGTATGAACCTGAAGTTTTCAGGCAATGCCGACGTCGATTTCCTGCGCGGTATGATTCCGCACCATCAGGGGGCCATCGACATGGCCAAGGTCGTGCTGCAGCATGGCAAGGATCCGCGCGTACGCAAGCTTGCCGAGGACATCATCCGCGCGCAGGAGCAGGAAATCTCCGAGATGCGAAAGTGGCTCGCCGAGATGCAGAAAGAGAAGGCTCGCTGAGCCGGTCGATCCATCCGAGCAAAAAGTGCAACGGCGCGGGGATCGGACAGGGCCGGGCAAAGATAGCCCAGAGATTCAAGTGCGAGCCCAACTATCAGAAGACGGCAGAGAACGTGTGGCGTGACGCGACCATACACCCCTTC
>CAUJKI010000262.1 GCA_963205015.1 Pseudomonadota bacterium | reverse complement strand
CACTTGCAACGACGCCTCCGCTCGCGATGCGGCCAGCAGGATGCCCACTCCGCAGGATGCCGGAGCTTCAATCTCTGATGGCTTGGTGGCGCGTTCGGATGACAGCCAGCCCCGCATCAAGAACAGAACACCGCGGGCAGGCAATATTCGCTGCGTCGGCCAAAGTCTGCATAACCGGCCGCATAAAGCAACCTTCATGGCTGCGCTTTTTTGCCCTGGCGGCCGGGTTGCCTGAGCACATGGCAGCTGGAGCTCCATGGCTCAGCGGCGGGGCTTGCGCCGTGCCCGGACTTCCCACAAACTTTCGGCAACAAGCCAGAATGAACGCGAGCGGCAGCGCGCCGCCAGCTGGGAGCACGTCCAATGAAGATGCTCTGGTTCCATCTGATGCCCTACACGGAGCTGCCGGACGACTTCAAGGAGAAGCATCCTTCGGTGTGGGTCGATATCCAGTCCTCGCTGTTCGACCCCAAACGCGCCCACCACATGTACAACGACTTCCTCGATGAACTCGAGTATGCGGCCGAGTGCGGCTATGACGCCATCTGCTGCAACGAGCACCACTCCAACGGCTACGGCCTCATGCCCTCGCCGAACCTGATCGCGACGGCACTCGCGAGACGCACGACCGATACAGCGATCTGCGTCATGGGCAACAGCCTCGCGCTCTACAATCCGCCGACGCGCGTTGCCGAAGAGTTCGCGATGATCGACTGCATTTCGGGCGGCCGCCTCATTGCCGGCTTCCCCGTCGGCACCCCCATGGACACGACCTTCGCCTATGGGGCCAATCCGAGCCAGCTCCGAGAGCGCTACAACGAGGCTCATGACCTCGTGATGCGCGCCTGGCAGGAAAAGGACACTTTCGCCTTCAACGGCCGCTTCAACCAGCAGCGCTACGTCAACATCTGGCCGCGGCCGATCCAGCAGCCCCATCCGCCGGTATGGATCCCCGGCGCCGGCTCGGTCGAAACGTGGCGATGGGCGGCCGAGCGCGACTACGTGTTCTGCTATCTCTCCTACTACGGCTACAAGATGGCCCAGACGGTCATGAAGGGCTTCTGGAGCGAGATGGACCGGCTCGGCAAGGACCGCAATCCGTACCGCGCCGGCTTCGCCCAGGTCGTCGGCGTTGCCGAGAGCCGCCAGCAGGCCATGGACCTGTACACGAAGCCGGCCGAGTATTTCTACGGCCGCTGCCTCCACGTCGATCCGCGCTTTGCCTCACCGCCCGGCTACACGACCGAGGCGACGCAGCGCGCCGGTCTCGAGAGTCAGGTGAAGATGGCGGCCGAGGCGTCGAAGGCCGGCCCCACGGCGCAGCAGCCGTCGGCCGTGAAGATGCAGATGCTCGCCCGCGACATGAAGGGCATCGTCGACAACGGCTATGTGATCGTCGGCTCGCCGGACGACGTGACGGACCAGCTCATGGAGCTCGCCAAAACGCTCAACGTCGGCCAGCTCATGCTGCTCATGCAGTTCGGCAACATGTCCAAGGACCTGACCAAGTACAACACGCGCCTCTTCGCCGAGAAGGTCATGCCGCGCCTGAAGCCGCTGTTCGCCGAGTGGGAGAACAGGTGGTGGCCGAAACCGCTCAGGGGCGCCGAGCGGGCGGCGCTTCCCGCCTTCGCCGGATCGGCGGCGGCCGCCGAATGATCACAGACGACAACGTCTGCAAGAACAGCGAGTTGTCAGGGGAGAGTCCATTGAGCGAGCCAGCGACCACCACCGTCGACGTCAACGGCCATCCCTGTCGTGTGTGGACCAAGGGCAACGGCCCGAAGATCGGCTTTCTTGCCGGCTTCGGCGGCCTGCCCCGCTGGATCCCGTTCCTCGACCGCCTCGCCGAGAGCCGCACGGTTGTCGTACCGTCCATACCGGGCTTTCCGGGCGCCACAGGCCACAACGTCCTCGATACGCATCTCGACTGGCTGGTGGCCGTGCGCACGCTGCTCGACAAGGCTGGACTGGAGGAAGCGGACCTCGTGGGCAGCTCGGTCGGCGGCTCGTTCGTCGCTGAAATCGCGGCACTCTGGCCGCAGAGCGTGAAGCGGATTGCGATGATCGCGCCGTTCGGGTTCTTCGACGAGAAGGATCCGGCGACGGATGTGTGGGCGCAACGCGCCGACGACGTCCCCGGGCTGCTATGCGCCAATGGCGAGATCTACAAAGAGATGAAAGCCATGCCTGCCGGTGCCAACTCGGTGGAATGGCCCATCGAGCAGACGCGCGCGGCGGAGGCGGCGGCCCGCATCTTCTGGCCGCTCGGCAATACGAAACTCGAACGGCGCCTGCCGCTGCTCAAGGCGCCGACGCTGCTCATCTGGGGCGAAGCGGATCGCGTGATGCCACGCTCGTATGCTGATAAAATCGCCAAAGCCATCCCAGGCGGCGCGAAGATCACGACGATCGCCGGCGCCGGACACCTCGCCGAACTCGATCAGCCGGCAGCCGTGGCGACGGCCGTGCTGACGCACGTGGGGTAGCTGCTTCTCATGCCTCGGGCCGGATGGCCAGCACATCGCATGGCAGCGTATTGAGCAGTACCTCCGCGGTGCTGCCGATCATGTGCTCGGGTGCGCCCGAGCGGCTGTACGTGCTCGTTACGACGACGTCCGGCCGGCGCTCGTCGACATAGTCGGCAAGCACCGCGCCAGGCCGCCCCTCGGCCATGACTGCCTTCGCTTTGCGCTCGTCCTTGTCGACAAGACGCGCCATCTCCTGTTGGGCGATGTGCTGAACGCGTGTCCGTTCAGCGGCCTCGACCTCATCGAGAGACTTCGCGGCCGCCCGACCCGACCAATCCGGCTGGACCTCGAAGGCGTGCACGAGCGTCAGCGCAGCGGCCGGAAACAGCGCACGCGTTGTGACCACGGCGTCCCGCGACGAGGTCGAGAAATCGACGCTGACCGCGATATTCTTGTAGGCGCCCGCAGCGCGCCGGCGCACGGCCAGAACCGGTACATGCGCCTCGCGCAGGATCCGCGCCGCCGTAGTGCCGAGGAGCTTCTCGCCATAGACCTTGGCATGCGCCGGGCCGGTGACGACGAAGTCGCTCTTGATCGCGCGCGCGTGCTCGATCACGCGACCGGCCGGATCGCCGATGACAACATGCCGCGAGATTGCCTGCTTCAGGACAGAGCGGGCCCGCTTCTCGAGTTCCGCCATCTCAGCATCGACATTGCGGATACGCCGCTCGATGCCGATCGGCCGCGCCGAACTCGCCTCGACGACATGGCAAAGGGTGAGACCGGCGCCCCATTCCTTGGCAAGCTGCACGGCCCGGTCGAAGGCGCGGTCGCCCGCGGCTGTCAGGTCCGTCGCCAGAAGGATATTCTGCGGCTTCTTCGTCGCCGGGTTCTTGGCCATATCATCACCTCGTCTGCTTGCAGGCAGAGGCAATGCAGCCGAAGGACGGCAGGCCTGCCTTGACTTGCGTCAACGGCAGACCGTGCGCCTCAGTAAATCTCCGGCTCGGGCACGGGCGCGCCATGGCTGGTCTCGAGGAAATCGAAGTCGCAGCCCTCGTGCGCCTGACGCACGTGCTTCGTGAACATGAGGCCGAAGCCGCGCTCGTAGCGCGGTTTTCGCTCCGGCAACTCCGCGCGGCGGCGCGCAAGCTCGGCGTCGGAGACCTTCATGTTGATCGTGCGTGCGGGTACGTCGAGCTCGATCATGTCACCTGTGCGCACGAGCGCAAGCGGCCCGCCAATGAAGGACTCTGGTGAGACGTGCAGCACGCAGGCACCGTAGCTCGTCCCCGACATGCGCGCATCCGAAATGCGGATCATGTCGCGTACGCCCTGCTTCACGAGCTTGGTCGGGATCGGCAGCATCCCCCACTCGGGCATCCCCGGGCCGCCATGCGGACCCGCATTGCGCAACACCATCACATGGTCCGGGGTGACATCGAGATCTTCGCGATCGACAGCCTTTTTCATGGCAGGATAGTCGTCGAAGACGATCGCGGGCCCCGTGTGCTTCAGGAGGCGCGGTTCGCAGGCGGACGGCTTGATCACGCAGCCGTCGGGGGCGAGATTGCCTTTCAGCAGCGCGAGCGCGCCCTCGGCGTAGATGGGATTGTCGAGCGGACGGATCACATCGTCATTGAAGACCTTGGCGTCGACGATGTTCGCACCGACCGTCGTGCCACCGACCGTCAGCGCATCGAGGTGGAGATGCCCCTTGAGGCGCCCCATGAGCCCAAGGATGCCGCCAGCGTAGTAGAAGTCCTCCATCAGGTACGTCTTGCCGCTCGGCCGCACGTTGGCGATCACTGGCACGGTGCGGCTCAGCCGGTCGAAGTCCTCGAGTCCGACCGCGGCTTTTGCGCGCCGCGCCATCGCGATCACGTGGATCACCGCGTTGGTCGAGCAGCCCATGGCCATGGCGACCGTCACCGCGTTCTCGTAGGCATCGCGCGTCTGGATGCGATCGGGCGTCAGGTCCTCCCACACCATTTCCACGACGCGCCGGCCGGAAGCGGCGGCCATGCGGATGTGGTTGGCGTCCGGCGCGGGGATCGACGAGGCGCCGGGCAGCGTCATGCCGATCGCCTCGGCGATGGCCGTCATGGTGCTCGCGGTGCCCATGGTCATGCAGGTGCCGTGGCTGCGCGCGATGCCGGCCTCGATGTCGAGCCAGTCCTTCTCGGTGATCGTGCCGGCGCGGCGCTCGTCCCAGTACTTCCAGCTATCGGAGCCGGAGCCGAGCACCTTGCCGTGCCAGTTACCGCGCAGCATGGGGCCTGCCGGCACGAAGATCGCGGGAAGGCCTGCGCTCGTCGCGCCCATGAGCAGCCCCGGCGTGGTCTTGTCGCAGCCGCCCATGAGCACGACACCGTCGACCGGGTGCGAGCGGATGAGCTCCTCCGTCTCCATGGCGAGGAAGTTGCGGTAGAGCATGGTCGTCGGCTTGACGATCGGCTCGGAGAGCGAGATCGCTGGCAGCTCCATGGGGAAGCCGCCCGCCTGCAGTACGCCGCGCTTCACGTCCTCGACGCGCTGTTTGAAGTGTGCGTGGCACTGGTTGAGGTCGGACCACGTATTGATAATCGCGATGATCGGCTTGCCGCGCCAGTCCTCGGGACCATAGCCCATCTGCATGGCGCGCGAGCGGTGGCCGAAGGCGCGCAGGTCGTCGGGGCCGAACCAGCGGTAGGAGCGCAGCTCCTCGGGGCTCTTACGGCTGTTCGTCATGGTACGTGCTCCGATAGCAGAAACATCCGCGTCGAAACTCTCGACACAACTGGGCTCGGGTCGCTGGCGCGCCGGAGCCCGACA
>CAUJKI010000261.1 GCA_963205015.1 Pseudomonadota bacterium | reverse complement strand
CTCCGGCACGATCGCGGGTGCCTTCGAGGGTACTCTGCTCGGTATCCGCTCCATGGCGCTCTCGCTCTCCTACGGCATGCGCTCGCCCGCGGACAATCTACGCTGGGACACGCCGATCGCGCACGCCCCGCGCCTGATCCGCGGCCTGCTCGAGCACGAGTGGCCAGAAGGCGCGCTGATGAACATCAATTTCCCGGATTGCCTGCCCGAAGAGGTCGTCGCCATCGACGCCACCGTGCAGGGCCGCCGCGACATCAATCCGCTCGGCGTCGAGGAGCGGCACGATACCTGGGGCACGCCCTACTACTGGCTCGGCTTTGCGCGGCGGCGCTCCAACCCGCGCGAGGGTACGGATCTCTGGTCGGTCTACAACAACCGGATCTCGGTCACGCCCCTCAGCCTCAACATGACCGACCACACGATGCACCAAAAGCTGCGGGGCAGCTTGGCGCTCTGACCAAACTGCCCCACCGGTGCCGGGATGCGGGATCTGAGGGAGGGCGTACGAACCCGCGCCCCGCTACTTGCTCAACCCAGCCGCAACTTCGGCTGCTTGAGGCTGAAATCTGTATCGGCCGTCTCGCGGCTCGCTGGCCGGGAAAACAAGCTTTGAAGGATGTCCCACACGGCCTTCGAACGCTCGACGCGGGCCTGACGCATCGACTTCTCGATCAATTCGGTGGTGACCTCGGGGTGATCCCAGATGCTGTTGCTCATGTTAGCTCACCTCAACTCTTGTTTTGTTTGTGAACTATATATGCTCTATGAGTTGCCTGGATTCAAACGAGGCTTCCTCAGTGCATGATTGAGATAAACTAATAGATCGATGCCGAAGCTCCTCCCGCCGCTCAACGCACTTCGCGCCTTCGAGGCCACTGCCCGCCACCTGAGCTTCTCGCGGGCCGCCGAGGAACTGAACGTCACCCCGGCCGCTCTCAGCCATCAGGTGGCGGGCCTCGAGGCCTTCCTCGGTGAGCGCCTTTTCAACCGCGCCGGCCGCACCATCTCGCTCACGCCGACCGGCGACACTCTCTATCCGGGCCTCAACGCGGCCTTCGCCCAAATTCGCCAATCGGTCGAAAGGGTTATGACGACGGGAGACGGCCAGATCCTGGTCGTCAGCGCACCCCCGGGCCTGACCGCGAAATGGCTCGTTCCGCGTCTCCACCGCTTTCTCGCCGCCCATCCCGAACTCGACGTCCGCGTCTCGGCGAGCCTGACGCTCGCAAGTTTTGCAGGCGACGGCGTCGATGTGGCCATCCGCAATGCCACCGGCCCGTTTCCCGGTCTCTGGTCGCGCAAATTCCTCGAGATCGAGACGCTGCCCATTGTGAGCCCCCGTCTCCTCGAGCAGTACGGACCGCTCGAGACCGCCGACGATCTCGCCCGCTTCCCGATCATCCATGACGACTCACTCGGCCGCATGTTCGGCCTGCCCACCTGGATGGACTGGCTGAAGGCCGCCGGCGCCGAGCACGTGGACCTGAGCCGCGGCCTGCACTTCTACAGTGCCGACCACGCCATCGAGGCGGCGCTGGAGGGCGCGGGCGTCCTGCTCGGCGTACGCTCGCTCGCTATGGATGATGTGCGCCTCGGTCGCCTCGTGTTTCCGTTGCCCCTGAGCCTGCGTTCGGAGCGCTCGTTCCATATCGTCTGCCCGGCGGGGCACGAGAACAGGCCGAAGATCGCCGCCTTCTGCGCGTGGATCCTCGATGAGGCCGCGAAGCTCGGCCTCGCGTGCCCGGACGACGGCACGCAGCCGGTGAGCAGCGGCCAGCGGCGCCGCCGTGCTCCTAGCGCGGCTGGAAATGATCCCAGCCAGTCCGCCCCGGCGGCAGCGGCACGCCCTCAGCGTCGAGGACGTGCACCTCGCGGGCCGAAGTGACCTCACCGATCCGCGTCACGGCGACTCCGGCCCGTTGCGCATCGGCCTCGAAGGCCGTGCTCGCGGCGGGCGAAAGCGCCGCCAGGATCTCGTAGTCATCGCCGGCGGCAACGACGTCCCTGATCCGCGCAGGCTCGGCGGCGAGTGCACGGCGCACGGCCGACGACAACGGCAGATCGGCAACCATCACACGCGCACCGACACCCGAGGCCCGGCACATGCGGCCGAGATCCTTCATGAGACCATCCGAGAGATCCATTGCTGCGCGTGCGTGCGTACGAAGGGCTTCGGCCAGAGCGACGCGCGGCTCGGGCCGCAAATAGCGCCCGCGTGCGTGCGCGGCCTCGTCCACACCGATCCCAAGTCGCGCGCCAAGCCCACTGTCCAACCTGAGTGCAAGGCCGAGCGCGGCATCGCCCAACGTACCCGAGACATAGAGCGCATCACCGGCCGCGGCCGTGGCTCGCCGCACCATGCGCCCCGCCGGCACCTCACCAATCACTGTGATCGCGATCGAGAGATGACCGGGCGTGCGATCCGTATCGCCGCCAGCGAGATGAATACCGAAGGCGCGCTGCGCGATGCCAAGCCCCTCGGCAAAGCGCGCCATCCAATCCCGCTCCGGCGCCTCGGGGAGCGAGAGCGCCATAAGATAAATGCGCGGCGTCGCGCCCTTCGCGGCAAGATCGGAAACGTTCACCGCCAACGCCTTCCAGGCGATATCGGCGGGATCGTCATCGGCGAGAAAATGGACGCCGCCGACGATGGGGTCCGTCTTCAGGACCAGCTCGCAGCCGGGCGTGGGCGCCAGCAGGGCGCAGTCGTCCTTGAGCCCGAGCGCACCGGGAAAGCCGGCCGCCAGCGGCGCCAGAAACGTCCCGACGAGATCGTCTTCGCTAAGGATGCGCGTATCGCTCACTCTGCCGTCCACTCTGCCGTCGACCGGCGTCTCCCCGTCCGTACTTTGCGAACACTACCATGGATTTAAGGCCGAGCCGCACGATCGCGGTAGGCAGGTGCCCGTCTCCTATGGCAAATCTCGAACCATACGAATGAAAAACAACCCTGGAAGCGCCCCCCATGCAGAGCTTTCCGCATCTGACGGCCCCCCTTCGCGTCGGCAGCCTCACGCTGCCCAATCGCGCCATCATGGGGTCGATGCATACGGGCTTCGAGTACCTCGATCGGCACGTCGAGCGTACGGCCCGCTTCTATGCCGAGCGCGCCAGGGGTGAGGCGGCGATCATCGTCACCGGAGGCTATTCGCCGAATGCCGACGGGCTCTTCGGCCCCGACGGACCGGAAGTCAGCCGTCCCGAGCACATTCCCGAGCACCGCACCATCACCAGCGCCGTTCACGCCGAGGGCGGGCGCATCGCCCTCCAGATCCTGCACGCCGGCCGCTACGCAAAGCACAAGGGCCTCGTCGCACCCTCGACGCTGGCGTCCCCCATCAATCCACTGCAGCCCCGACGCATGACGGCCGCGGACATCGAACGCACGATCGAGGATTTCGCCATCTCCGCCGCACTCGCACGCGAAGCCGGCTACGACGGCGTCGAGATCATGGGATCGGAAGGCTACCTCATCAACGAGTTCACGGCGAAGCGCACGAACGACCGTGACGACGAGTGGGGCGGCAGTCTCGAGAACCGACTGCGCTTTCCCGTCGAGGTCATGAAGCGCGTGCGCCGGCGCGTCGGCGCCGACTTCCTCATCATCTATCGCGTTTCGTCTATCGATCTCGTCGAGGGCGGGCTTACGGGCGAGGAAATTATCGCGCAGGCCAGGGCGGTCGAGGCGGCCGGCGCCTCGATCCTCAACCAGGGCATCGGCTGGCACGAAGCGCGCATCCCGACCATTGCGCAGAAGGTGCCGCGCGCGACGTGGCTGTTCGCGGCGCGACGCCTGAAGTCGGCCGTGTCCATTCCTGTCGTGGCATCGAACCGGATCAACACGCCCGCGCTCGCGGAAGAGGCGCTGGCTTCGGGTGCTGCCGATCTCGTCTCCATGGCGCGGCCATGGCTCGCCGATCCGCACTTCATGCGCAAAGCACGAGCCGGCAAGGCGGATGAAATAAATGTCTGCATTGCCTGCAACCAGGCCTGTCTCGACTACATCTTCTCAGGGCGCGCCGCGAGCTGCCTCGTCAATCCGGTCACGGGACGCGAGCTCGATTTCGATGCCTTCCCGAAGCCGGCGAGGAAGAAGCGCGTCGCCGTCGTCGGCGCCGGGCCCGCGGGCCTCGCCTGTGCGACGACCGCCGCCGAGCGCGGGCATGACGTGACGCTCTACGAGGCAGCGCCGCGCATCGGCGGCCAGCTCAACATCGCACGCAACATCCCCGGCAAGGAGGAGTTCGACGAGACCATCCGCTACTTCGGCCGGATGATCGAAACGCGCGGCGTCACGCTCGAGGCAGGCAAAGCCCCGACAGCAGGCGACCTCGCAGGAAAATTCGACGAGATCGTCGTCGCGACTGGTGTGCGCCCGCGCACGCCAGACATTCCTGGCATCGATGATCCGCGCTGCGTGTCGTACATCGACATTCTCATGGGGCGCGTGCAGGCGGGTCGCCGCGTCGCGATCATCGGTGCCGGCGGCATAGGCTTCGACGTCGCGGAATACCTTTCGGGTCCGTCGCAGAAGGAGGGGGCAAGCGTCGCGCACTTCCTCAACGAGTGGGGTGTCGATGCGGACATCACGGTACCGGGCGCACTCGCGACGCCGGCGGAACCCGAGATCAAGCGCCAGATCGTCATGCTGCAGCGGAAGGCAGGTCGCATGGGCCGCACGCTCGGTCTCTCGACGGGCTGGGTGCTGCGCATCGCGCTCGCCAAGCGCAAGGTCGCTCAGCTTACAGGCGTGACCTACCAGAAGATCGACGCCGAGGGACTGCACATTCTCGTCGGCGAGGAGGCGCGCGTGCTGCCCGTCGATACGATCGTGGTGTGTGCGGGCCAGGAGAGCGAGCGCACGCTCGCCGACAGCCTGATCGCGGGCGGCACGACGCCGCGCGTGATCGGCGGGGCCGATGTCGCCGCCGAGCTCGATGCCATGCGCGCGATCGACCAGGGCGTGCGGCTCGCCTACTCGTTCTAAGAAAAAGGGAGGGAACGATGATCCGTTACGATCTTTCCGGCAGAACGGCGCTCGTGACCGGCGGCGCCTCCGGCATCGGCCTCGCTGCCGTCGAGCAGCTCGCGCGTTCGGGCGCCAAGGTGGCGGTCAACCATCTCCCCGATGATCCGCGCGGTGCGGAGGCCGTCGCGCGGCTTTCCGGTCAGGGCATGGATGTGATCGCGGCGCCGGGCAATGTCGGCGATGCCGTGGATGCCGTGCGCATGGTGGAGAGCGCCGTGCAGAAGCTCGGGCGCCTGGACCTCCTCGTCGCCAATGCCGGCACGCCCGGCACGCGGCGCAAGATCGAGCCGGCCGAGCTCGACCTCATCACGGAAGAACTCTGGCAGACCGTCCTGCAGGTGAACCTGCTCGGCGTATTTCGCTGCGCCAAGGCGGCGGCGCCGGCGCTGAAGGCTTCGCGCGGCGCGATCGTCAACACGGCATCGATCGCCGGGCTCGGCTTTGCCGGCAGCAGCCTCGCCTATGGCGCAACCAAGGCCGGCGTCGTCAGCCTCACGCAGAACCTTGCGCGAGCACTGGGCCCGGAAGTGCGCGTCAATGCCGTCGCGCCGGGCTCCGTCGACAGCCCGTGGATGGTCGAGTGGACGAACGCACAGGTCGCGGCGATGAGTGAGGGCGCACTGCTCAAGCGGCGCTGTACGCCCGACGACATCGCCGAAGTGATCGTTTTCCTCGGCTTTGGCGCGTCGATGGTGACGGGGCAGACGATCACGGTCGATGGCGGGTTAACGCTGTAACGCAACCGCCATAGCGGTCAGCCCATGAGATCGGCTTCCGTCCATCCGAGCGCCGTCATCTCGGGGACGCGCGCCTCAGTGTCTGCGGGGCCGTCGAGGATGAACTCATCGAGCTGCGGCGGCTTGATCGACGTGCCAGCCAGCATGGCATGGACCTGCCCGCGATGATGAACCTGATGCAGGAGGAGATGTGCCAAGAGATCGTCGGTGCGCGTCACCTGGATGCGGTTCGTGCGATGGACGCAGGTTTTACCGACGAGCTTCTCCGCTGTCAGAGACCGGCAGAACTTCAGCAACCGCTCGTCGACCGCAGTCTGTGCCTCGGCGAGCGGCCCGATCGCATCGAATGGTTCCCGCACCTCCCAGGCCTTGGGGCCGAGCGTGCCGCCCTCGAGCGCGTCCACGTAGAACCAGTCGATGGTGAGGTTATGGTTGAGTGTCGCCTTGATGGAGGGAAAGAAGCTTGTTCGCTGAGCTTCGAACTCGCCGGGCTGGAGCTGCTTGCAGGCATTCATCAGGCGCAGGTTTGCGAGGCGGTTGGCCTGGGCGAGCTTGCGGAAATGTCGAATGCTCATGGGATCATCCTCGACCGGTTTTTATGCGGGCATCTTACAGGACAGCGGCTGCATGTGTTAGGCGAGGGGCGATGAACACGATTGCACGCATCGCTAAAAGGTCGGTAGCGTCGCGAGCGCTCTCTTCCCCCTCTCCCCGTTCTTACAGGGAGAGGGTTGGGGTGAGGGGCGACCGCAAATGCTGCGGCCTGCCGCCGCCCCACACCCGGGCGCGAAAACCCCAAGCGGGGTGAGGGGGGTGGCGC
>CAUJKI010000260.1 GCA_963205015.1 Pseudomonadota bacterium | reverse complement strand
AAGGCGCGCAGGTAGTCATGTGCGGATTGGTCGGCGCCTTCCTGCGCCCGGGAGCCGACATGGCCGGGGAGCCGTTGCACGCCGCGCTCGCACGCATGGCCCGCCGTGGTCCGGACGACGAGGGCACGTGGCGCGAAGAGGGCGTGGCGCTCGGCCATCGCCGCCTCGCGATCATCGACCTCGACCCGCGCGCCGCGCAGCCGATGCACTCGGTCGACGGCCGGTACGTGATCGTCTACAACGGCGAGATCTACAACTACCGGGAGCTGCGTCGCGAGCTCGAGGCTGCGGGCACGCCGTTTCGGACGACGTCCGACACCGAGGTGATCCTCGCGCTCTTCGCCATCCACGGCGAAGCGATGCTGCCGCGACTGCACGGCATGTTCGCGTTCGTGATCTGGGACCGTGTGGCTCGGCGGGGATTCGCCGCGCGCGATCCTTACGGCATCAAGCCGCTCTACTACGCCCAGACCTCGCAGGGGGCGCTGGTCGCGTCGCAGGTCAAGGCTCTGCTCGCGACGGGGCTCGTGTCGCGCGAGCCGGACGTCCACGGGCAGGCGGGATTCTGGCTGCTGGGCAGCGTGCCGGAGCCGCGAACCTGGTTCCGGGAGATTCGCGCGCTGCCCGCCGGACATTTTGCGTGGATCGACGAGGGGCGGGTCGGTCCGCCGAAGTGCTGGTGGGATATCGGCGAGGCGTGGCGGTCCGCCCCGGACAATCGATTGCCCGACGCCGAAGTTCGCGAAGGCGTTCGAGCCGCGCTGAAGGAGTCCGTCGCAAGGCACCTCGTCGCCGACGTGCCGGTGGGCGTGTTCCTGTCGGGGGGCATCGATTCGGGCGCGCTCGCCGGCCTGATGGTCGAGGCGGGCGCGCACGCGCTCGAGGGCGTCACGCTCGCCTTCGACGAATTCGCCGGGCGCCCCGAGGATGAGGCGCCGGTCGCGGCGCGGATCGCCGCGCACTACGGCATCCGGCACCACGTCCGCCGCGTCACGCGCGAGGAGTTCCTCTCCGACCTGCCGCGCATTCTGGACGCGATGGACCAGCCCAGCATCGACGGCATCAACACGTGGTACGCGAGCAAGGCGGCCGCCGAGAACGGCCTGAAGGTCGTCGTGTCGGGCGTGGGCGGAGACGAACTCTTCCAGGGATACGCGAGCTTTCGGCAGCTCCCGAGGCTTGTTGCGGCGCGCCGGGCCATGGCTATGATCCCCGGCGCGGCCTCCGCGTTGCGGTGGTGGGCGGACCGACGGGCGGATCGGACAGGCAACCGCCGGTGGCATCACCTTCCCGAGTGGAGCCGTTCCATGGCGGGCGCATGGTGGCTGCGCCGAAGTCTATTCGCTCCCGAGGACCTGCCGGGGCTGATGGGCAACGACGCGGCGCAAGTAGCACTGCGGGGGTTCGATGCCGCGCTTTGCGTGCGCCGCATGTGCGGTGACCTTCCGGCGGATCCGCGTCTGGCGCTCGGGCAGATCGAATCGATGACCTATCTGCGCAACCAACTGCTGCGCGACAGCGACTGGGCGAGCATGGACCACGGCGTGGAACTTCGAACGCCGCTGGTCGACGCGCGGCTGCTTGGGCAGGCAGGAGCCTATCTGCCGGCCTTTGGGCGATTCCCGAACAAGACCCTTATGGCGCGTGCGCCCACAAGGCCGTTGCCAGGCGACGTCATTCGGCGCCGCAAGACAGGGTTTGGCATCCCGGCGGGACATTGGCTCCAGGGAGCGACCTCAAGTTCAAGCGAAGCCGGAAGTCGCGCCTTGGCGCGCGCGATAATGGACTCATGCGCTGTAGCCAAAGTGTGATTGTCGTCCCTCCCGGTCGCCTTGCGCTCTCTGTTGTCAGCTTGGGCACGGCTCCGATAGCGCAACCAACGCGCGTCTGGACTACGCTGTGAAGTTGGTCCAACTGATCTCGGCGATCGCCGACGAAGCGGCCGGACCCTCGTATTCCGTGGTGCGATTGTGCGAGTCACTAATTGCATGTGGACACGAGGTCACACTCGCGGCGCTCGATTGGGCGCCGATGACGTCGCCGCCGAGTTTTCTCAAGCCGTTCCCGCTCGGGCTCGGACCCAGACGGCTGGGGCGATCGCCTGCGCTCAATCGCTGGCTTCGGGCCCAGGCAGCATCCAGAAAGGTCGATCTGCTTCACAATCACGGTCTCTGGATGATGCCCAATGTGTATCCGGGGCGGGTGGCGCAACAATCGCGTGT
This sequence comes from Pseudomonadota bacterium, assembly GCA_963205015.1. Classification (GTDB taxonomy): domain Bacteria; phylum Pseudomonadota; class Alphaproteobacteria; order Rhizobiales; family Hyphomicrobiaceae. The sequence continues at coordinate 398 of CAUJKI010000260.1, read as the reverse complement.
GCCGTTAGTCGTTTCGCCACGCGGAATGCTGTCCGCGTGGGCATTGCGTTCCGGCTCTCCGATCAAACGTGTATTTTGGCCGACAGTGCAGCGCCCTGCGTTGGTAGCGACATTCTGCTTTCACGCTACTGCGGAATCCGAATATCGAGACATTCGTCAATTGGGCTTTCGACAGCCTGTGGTGGTGTTGCCTAATGGCGTAGACATTCCGGAGTTGATGCCAAGGCGATCGGCGACTGCTCGCACGCTGCTGTTCCTCAGCAGAGTCCATCCCACGAAGGGATTGGACATGCTGTTGTCGGCGTGGGCGGCACTCCACCTGCGGTTTCCTGATTGGCAATTGAAGGTCGTTGGCTCAGGCAGTCAGAGGTATCTGGCGAACTTGCAGCGTCTTGCTG